>CACJWV010000001.1 GCA_902597195.1 uncultured Bacteroidota bacterium
TAATATTAAAAAGTCAGTTGATTCATTTTTGCCTAATTCCTCTTGTTTCATTAATTCTATTGCTAAATCAGCCAAAATAGAATTTCCATGGGGAGTTGACTTTATAATCCCATTTCCATCAAAATTTGATAATGAATCTAAATTATAATTAAATTTATTGTCAAAATTCCAGTTTTTTGCTAAATATGATTTTGCAGAGTTCTTTGTTTGAAAATCAACAATCCATTTAGGCAGCTCACTCATATAATAGCTGCTTGATATCCATTCACCCTCTTTATTCATCCAATAGCAAGCATCAGCTGAGTGACCTGCAGATAGAATTGCTCCTCTGTCTTTCAAAGAAATACCAAAAACTTTTGAATTATCGTCAAATAATTTTATTTGATCTCCAATGGTTGAGGTAAGTAAATGTTTAGGAGACATTTGTCCGTCTCTAGAAATTATGTCAAATTTATAGTCACAATTACAGATTGTATGCATTTCTCCATCTCCAGCGCAATATATGTTTTCCTTGCTATATCTATCAAACCAATTATTTGCTATTATTCCATGATTTGAAGGGGTTGTACCTGTGGCAATAGTCGCATGCCCGGGTCCAGTGTATGTGGGCATAAATGAAAAGTGAGTATTTCTAAAAAAATATCCTTCGTTTACTAAAGTCTTAAATCCGTTATTATTAAAGTTTCCCCAAAATCTGTACACATAATCATATCTCATTTGATCGACAACTATACCGACAACTAGATTTTTTTTCTCTTGAGAAAATGAATAAAAAAACTGTAGGTTTAATATAATAATTAATAAAGTTTTTTTCATTTTTTAAATTTAATTTTAAAAATTATAAAAGATAAAGCAACTGCAACTAATACGTCATAGTGAGCCAAAGCATTAGGCCATCCAAAGTTCCAAATGCAAATTAAAGTAAGCCAAAGAAACCAAAATTTATCAAATAACTTCATGCTAATCAATTTTTGCAAATTTTTTCAATAATTTATAGCTAATTAATGAGGCCATAAGTCCCCACAACATCCCAAAAATAACATCAAGTGGAAAATGAACACCGAGATATACTCTTGAGTATGATATAAGTATTGCCCAGCTTGTGATAGATATAAAAAATATCTTATTTTTTAGAATCATACTTGTGAAAAATGCAACTGCAAAAGAATTTGCTGCATGCGAAGAAATAAATGAATATAAGCCACCACAATCAACAACATGTCTCATTGATTGTGAAATCAATGAATCATGACAAGGTCTCAAAATCTTAAATTGATTTTTAAATAAATGTACACTGCCAAAATCAGATATAAAAATTAATATCACTAGTGTAATAATTAATTTAAAAAAAATGAATTCCTTTTTTCTATAAATTAAATATAGTAAGTATAAATATAGTGGTATCCAAATAAATTTATTACTGATCATTATGAAAAAGGGATCAATTATTTCGAACCCTGATTGGTTAATCATAAAAAAAACCTTTTCATTAAAATTTGATAAGTAATTATGCATCATTAAGCTTTTGCCATAAGTTATTTTTTAAGTCACTGAGTCCAAAATTTGATAAAGATGATATAAAAATTACATTAGTTAGTTCTTTACTAATTTCTTCTTTTATTTCATGTTTAAGTTCGTCATCTAATAAATCACATTTTGTAAGTGCTATAACTCTTTCTTTATCTAATAAGTCAGGGTTATATTTTTTAAGTTCATTATTTAACGTTTTGTATTCTTGTGTTATATCATTACTATCAGCAGGAATCATAAAAAGAAGTACGGAATTTCTTTCAATATGTCTTAAAAATCTTAGACCTAGACCTTTCCCATCAGCTGCTCCCTCAATTATTCCTGGAATATCCGCCATTATAAATGATTGATTATTGTAATATGAGACAATTCCGAGATTAGGAGTAAGTGTAGTGAATGGATAATCTGCAATCTCAGGTTTTGCTGCAGATAGAACAGATAATAGTGTAGATTTTCCTGCATTTGGAAACCCAACTAAGCCTACATCAGCAAGAACTTTAAGCTCAAGAACAAACCAACCTTCTTCATAATCAATACCAGGTTGAGCATATCTTGGTGCTTGATTTGTTGAAGTTTTAAAATGAGAATTTCCTCTACCACCCATTCCTCCCTTAACTAAAGTTTTCTCTTCTTCATTTTCTGTTATTTCGAAAATAATTTGATCGCTGTCTGCATGTTTAGCAACAGTACCTAAGGGTACATTAATTATTGTGTCTTTTCCATCTTTACCATGCTTGTGATTACCACTTCCAGATGAACCATGTTCAGCAAATAAATGTTTTTTAAACTTTAAGTGTAATAAGGTCCACATTTGACTATTACCTCTTAGAATGATATTTCCTCCATTTCCTCCATCACCTCCATCTGGGCCTCCTTTTGAAGTTGTTTTACTTCTATGAAAATGAGTGCTACCGGCACCCCCTTTACCAGAACGGCAGAATATTTTTACATAGTCAATGAAGTTTGTGTTCTTTGCCTTCATGATAGATTAAATCTTATCTAAAGCGGAGTGTATTTTTTTTGAAATTTCTTCAATACTTCCCATTCCAGCTATTTCCTCTAATTTTTCTTGTAATTTGAAATAGTCTTTTAAAGGGGAAGTCTTTTTATTATACTCGTTGATTCTATTCTCAATTATTTTCTGATTTTGGTCGTCAGCTCTTCCTGATTCAAGACCTCTTTTCATTAACCTTTTTATTAGTTCTTCATCATCTACCGTTAATGAGAGCATGATTTTGATGGGAATACACTTCTCATCAAGCAATTTATCCAACGCCTCAGCTTGTGTTGTTGTTCTTGGAAATCCATCAAAAATAAATCCCTTAACATCCATACTATTATCAATTATTTTTGAAATCATATCTATAACAACTCTATCAGGAACTAAGTTGCCGGCATCCATATAAGATTGAGCTTTTAGACCTAGCTCAGATTTATTCTTTATTTCATTACGAAGTATATCACCAGTTGAAAGGTGTTTAAGTTCATATTTCTGAACTAATAAATCCGCCTGAGTACCTTTTCCTGCTCCAGGGGGTCCAAATAAAACTACATTAAGCATAATTAGTGTTTTAATTTATAAATGTGTGGCAAATTACGACCAATTTCATCATAATCCAAACCATATCCAATAACAAACCTACTAGGGATAGAAAAACCAATAAAATCTATTGGAATTTTTCCATGATAGGAATCTGGTTTATAAAGTAAGGTGGCTGTTCTAATGCTTTTTACTTCAAGTTTTTTAAGAATCTTAAACAATTCAGATAAAGTGGTTCCAGTGTCAACAATATCTTCAACAATAATAATATTTCTTTTTTTTATATCATTTTTTAGTCCTATGAGTTCTTTTACAGCTCCTGTTGATTTTGTGCCTATATATGATGAAATTTTAACAAAAGATACTTCAATGTTTTGATTGATTTTTCTAACTAAATCAGAAGCAAAAATGAATGAGCCATTTAATACGCATAAAAAAATAGGATTTTCAACTTTTAATGAACTTATTTCATTAGCTATTCTAGAAATAGAATTTTCTATCTCAACATCTGAAATAATCTTCTCAAAAATCTTGTTATTTATTTTAATCATATGTTCATAATTATTTATTCAACTAAGCCATTTTTTTTGGCATTTAGACTGATTATCAGAAATGTTGTATTCTTTTTTAAATTCTAAAAGTTTAAAGTAATTGCCTTTTTCTAATTCAACATATTTTAAAGCAAGTTTTTTTTCAATTTTCATTGAAACTAAATTGTCAGACTTAGTCAATATTTCCTTGTAGTCTTTTACATTTTTATTATTGTTAATTTCAATTATAATATCCTCAGGTCCAATGCCGTTTTGATCAGCTGTAGAGTTTGGCTCAACTTTTTTAATAATTAACTTATTATTAGAAATTTGTGAGACGATACCAAAATATCTACAAAGCAAGTCAGGATTCTTTTTTTCAACAAGCTTTAAGCCAACGATTTCAATTGATTTCTTTAAACTTGGTATGTAATCACTGGTCCCATATATATGATTTTGAAAAATTTTAGACACCTCATTTCCGCCATATTTTGTACATAAAGATTTAAAATCATCTTCACTGTACCCAATTTCTTTTTTTGCATATTTTGTGTAAAGATCTTTCATCACACAGTGGAGAGAATGTTTCGTGTCACTATTTTTTATAATGTTTAAGTCAATCATTAGCATACATAATGCTCCATCAGGATAAATTGACACTTTTCTGTCAGGTGTTCCCATTTTGTAACCATCAAGCCAACTATCAAAACCACTATCTGCAACAGATAAATTGAAACGTCCATAGTTCATTAAATGCCTATATAAATTTTGATTTTGTGTTTTAATAAAATCATCCCATGAAAAAACTTTACTATTGATAAGAAATAAATCACCCATATATGTAGTTACTCCCTCAGCAACATAGCCTGTTCTAAAGTAATTTTCCTTTGAGTAATCATAAGGTAACATTTCAATAGGTCTAATAGATTTAATATTCCATGTGTGGTAAAGTTCATGGGAACATACACCTAATAAATCGTCATATCTTTCTGTCATTAAATCATCACTTGGGCCAAGTAAAAGAACTGTGTTTTTTGTATGCTCAACTCCATGATAAGATCGGTAGGGCGTAATTTGAAATAAAAAATGATACTCATCCACTGGAAAGTCTCCAAAATGATTAATTTGACTTTGAGTAAATCTTTTGAAATCTGAAATTAATTTTTTCCAATTAGGCTTACAACTTCCCTCAAACCAAAGGTGAAATAAAATATTATCAACCTCGTAAGAATTATGTTGTAGATTTTTTGAACATATAATTGGTGATTCAGCTAATGAGTCAAAATTTTCAGAATATAATGTATTACCTTTTTTTGATAAAGAAGTTGCAATTTTATAATTTGAGGGAATATCTAATGTTAGTTTATATTTTTCATCAATTCTATTCTCAATGTAAAAAATACAATTGACTGGATTTATATACAATTGGTTTTCATCTAAAAATGAACTACCAGCGTTAAGTAGGTTTGCATAAAAGTTATATTTTACTTTTACTTTTTCTAATCCATTGCACTCAATTAACCAAGAATCTTTATCAATTTTTTTGAATTTTAGTCTTTTCCCATTAATGCTAAACACAGACCATTTTTGGATATACTGTGCATAATTAGCCAGTTCATACCTTCCTGGGCGCCAACTTGCTAGCTTTAAAATAATTTTTTCACAACCATTAGTCTCAAATTTCAACTCAAAATCAATAAAATGTCTCCAAGGTTTTTTATAGCTAATGTTATATTCAATCATCATTCAAATCTACAAATTTGGTATAATTAAATTTTAAATCATTTCAATTAATTTAATCAGAATAAAACATTACTTTTTATTAGATTTGAAGAAAAAAATGAAAAAATATTTACCAACCCTTTCTGAACTCATAGATAGGCTTTCAATAGTTCAATTAAAAGAGGTTTTTATACCGGAGCACAAAGAGGAATATGCAAAAGAAATTCAAGAAATTTTGCATGATATAAATTTAGAGGGTCAGGATGCTGAACTGATAAGAGCTGTCATTGTACTATCTCAAATGAACTTACATATATGGCATAATGAATCCAATTACAGAAAAGGAATTAAAGATGGTAATAATTTAGAGCTAACCCATGGTTTAAATGGAATAAGAAATACTGCAAAGAATATAATTCAAGAAAAAGTTGGCGGTAGAAAAGATTATAAGATTGATTGTTTAGCTGCAGAATTTAAAGATTGGGAAATATCTTGGTCAAAAAAGAATAATAACTAAAACGTATAAAATGAATTACGACTTAATAGTAATTGGAAGTGGTCCTGGTGGTTATGTTACTGCAATTAGAGCGTCTCAACTAGGACTGAAAACAGCAATAATAGAAAAGGAGAGTTTGGGTGGAATATGCTTGAATTGGGGGTGTATTCCTACAAAGGCGCTTTTAAAAAGTGCTCAAGTCTTTGAATACATAAATAAGGCATCTACATATGGTATTCAAGTAAATGGCTCAAATTTAGATTTTGTCGAGGTTATCAAAAGGTCTAGAGACATAGCAAATGGTATGAGCAAAGGAATTGAATATTTGATGAAAAAAAATAAAATTGATGTGATTTTTGGACATGGAAAAATTACTGAACCAGGTAAAGTTGAAGTGACAAGCTCTGGAAAAAAGGAATCTTATAAATCTACTCATATTATTTTAGCTACGGGTGCAAGATCTAGAGTTCTACCAAATATCCCTCAAGATGGCTCCAAAGTTATTGGATATAGAGAAGCAATGACCTTAAAAGAAATTCCAAAAAAGCTTGTAATTATTGGTTCGGGTGCAATTGGCGTTGAATTCGCATATTTCTATGCTACAATGGGGTCAGAGGTGACAATTGTTGAATATCAAAAAAATATCGTTCCCATTGAAGATAATGATATTTCAAAGCAATTACAGAGATCGTTTAAAAAGCTTGGAATTAAAATATTAACTCAAACTTCTGTGGAAAAGGTTGATGTCAAAGACAAATGTATTGTACACGCAAAAACAAAAGATTCTGAACAAACTATTGATTGTGATGTTGTTTTATCAGCAGTTGGAATTGAAGCTAATACTGAAGGAATTGGGCTTGAGGAATTAGGCGTTAGTATAGAAAATGGCAGAGTAGTTGTTGATAAGTTTTACAGAACAAATATTCCAGGAATATACGCAATTGGTGATATGTTACCAACTCAAGCATTGGCTCATGTAGCATCTGCTGAGGGAATTTTATGTGTGGAAAAAATTACTGGTCATGATGTTGAACCTTTAAACTATTCTAATATCCCGGGATGCACTTATTGCTCACCCGAAATTGCATCAGTGGGACTTACTGAAGAAAAAGCTAAAGAACTAGGATACGAAGTAAAAGTTGGAAAATTTCCTTTTTCAGCCTCAGGTAAAGCATCTGCTGCAGGACATAAGGATGGCTTTGTAAAGGTTATATTTGATGCAAAATATGGAGAATGGTTAGGCTGTCATATGATTGGTTATAATGTCACAGAAATGATAGCTGAAGCTGTAGTTGCAAGGAGATTAGAAACAACAGGAATGGAAATACTAAAGTCAGTTCATCCACACCCAACAATGAGTGAGGCTGTAATGGAAGCTGTTGCAGACGCTTATGATGAAGTAATTCATATTTAGAGATTTACTAATTTGAAGTTTCCTAATTTATCATTACTCTCAAAAATTATCTGATATATACCTTTTTTGTGTGCTGTCAGGTCAACTTTTGTACTTCTGCTTAAATTCTGCTTTGACAGTATTATTTTACCAAATGAGTCAAAGATTTTAAATGAGTAGTTTTCAATGTTGGTCATAACTCTAAAGGTTCCAGTACTTGGATTAGGGAAAATTGTAATTTCATCATCTAAACTATAATTTTTCGAATCCAGAATATTTTTACCTCTAATATTTACATTGTCAAGAAAAAAGTTATTACCATAATCATTAATTGCAACAAAACGAATAATTATTGTATCTCCGTTGAGCCCTAAGTTGCTTAGATTTATAGAGTCTTTTTTCCATGATCCACATGTGGGTAGCCAGGAACTTCCATAGTATCCAGTGGTTTGTAGATCCGAACCTTTTGCTCCAAAAATAGAATCCCAATTTAGGCCGCAGTCTAAAGAAATATCTATTCTGAAACCATCATTATAAGAGGAGCTATATCCACTATATGCATAATCATATGATAAAAATTGCTGAGCATTCACTCCGTTTCCAAGTTTTACCTTATTGGTTATTAAATAAGCTTCGGAGCCTCTTTGATTTGTGTAGTAATTATTTACATAGACTACTTGACTCGGTATACATGATACTCCAGTATCAACATATAACTTTTGCCAACCAAATGAACTACTTGGTATTTCCCATCCTATTGGTGGAAATGATGATGATTCAAAATCTTGAACATAGTTTTGGTTGTTTCCAATTTTAGAAACGGAGTCTGTATAATTAATCATATTATTTATGGTTTGAGTGCTTGAACCATAATTATCAGAGACAGTTAATGAAACATCATAAGATCCTGGGACATTGTAAACTACAATAGGATTTTCTAAATTTGATGAGCTTGGATTACCTCCGGGAAAACTCCATGACCATGATGCACTTGCTTTTCTTACCGCAGAGTGATCTACAAAAAAAACAGTATCATTTTTACAGGATATCTCTAATTTATCTGAAGAAATCTGTGCAGATGGGGGAGTACTTTCGTAAAGATCAATATCATAGACACTTCTGTTTGTTGCATTAATTAATTTTCCTTCATAATAATTTATCTCAAGTTGAGTGGAGTGTGTCATAAACGGCAATCCATTATCGTATACTTGCCAATCGGACATGAAATTGTTCCTGTAATATACTCTGTTCCTTGTGCCAAGATATATTCCTCCGTTGCTTCCTCTTTGAAATTGAATGTTAGTGGGTTTATCGTTATCCAATGTTGATGTTGATAAATTGATCCAATTAATACCACCATCATTTGATTTAAAAACTTTATATCCATTGGCATATGAGTAATTACCACTTTGTGTACACCGTGCTAGCCATACAACGTTTTCATCATTGTCACTCACTGCTATATCAAAAGGTCTCCACACAGATCCATTTTGAGTATTAGAACTAGGGGTAATGTCAGTCCAGTTCTTACCTCCATCTGATGTCCTCCATACTTTCTTGTCACCCCACCAAGACTCCCATGTGGCCACATATATAACATCAGGATTTTTCCAAGAGATCTCAATTGATGTAATTTTGTCATTAAAATGATGAACAGGTTCAAACGACAAGCCGTTATTTTTTGTTTTCCATAAAGTAGTATCATTACCACTATAAAAAATGTTGTAACATCTGGGGTCAAACTCAATTTGAGATGATTCACCTACAATATATGATGAGTTTGGAAGTTTGTTAATTGAAAAATTATCTATTGCAATAGTTCGATTTCCAGATAATATTTTGCCACCGTAATCACTATACGCAATTCTCGGATTACCAAAATTTACAAAACCTCTAACATTATCACCTCCGTCTGTACTAAGCCATCCATTAATATATGTACTATTGTCCTTTAAAAGAGTACCATTATGATATGTGCCCCCAATCATCACATTATTGTCTTTAAAGCCTGATCCAAATCCCCAAAAATCAGTTCCTGCAATGCCATTCATTTTTTTGACTATGCTGTCACCAGCATTATTTGAATAAAATATACCACCGTCACAGGCAATCCATAAGTTACTACCATAATAGTTTATGTCATGAATATCTGCATGTACATATTCCTTTTTGTCGGGATGGCTCCATTTTGCTGGGCAATTAAATGTAAAACCATCATCAGTTGATATCCAGTGGTTGACTCCACCAACATGAATAATATTTTCATTAAACGGGTTTATCGCTAAAGCAAGATCATAATAGTATTGACCACCATCATCAGAACCATCATCTTGCCATCCCATTAGATTTAAGTTTGAAGGTGAGGGCATTCCCCCTGGCTGAGGACCACAGCATCTAAACTGCCAATTATCTCCTTTGTCATAGCTAACATAAATACCATATAAACCGCTACCTCCATTTGCTTTACCTGTAGCTAGTGCTACAATTTTGTTGGGATTACTAATTGTAACAGCAATTTCAGTTCTTTTTTGCTCATCACCTAATATTGGGCTTGGCCAGCCATTACCAATCTTATTAAAAGACAATCCATTGTCATTAGATCTGTAAAACTCTGTGCTATCTCCAGTTTGGTTTATGGCATAAATAGTATCACTACTTGACGGGCAAAACTCTATTTCTTGAACAATTCCATTTATTATGTTATTAAAGTTATATCCACCATTATTTGAAACAAATAAGCCGTGATTAGATGCAACAAATAAATGCTGATTGTCATCTGGATTAAGTTTAATGTCTTTAATAGAATGATTTAAAGAATTAAATAAACTATCACCAACAATAATCCAATTTTGCCCACTATCTATAGATTTATATAATTTATTATTTCCAGAAATGTAAATTATACTATCATTTGAAAAATCTATCTCAATTGCATATACGCTAGAAACAGGCAAGTTTTTTGTGATTAAAGTCCAATTTGATCCTAAATCATTAGATCTCCATGCACCAGCAGTAGCAGTACCAGCATAGATAACATTGGGACTTTGAACTGATTGTTCAACAGTGTATACATGTGCTGCACCAGGAGCATAGCTTCTGCTTTCTGCATGTTGATCAAAATCAAATGGGCCAACACACTTCCAGTGATTAGAGTTTTCATTGTTGATTATATTTTCTAGATTTGGATTTGAGGTTCTACTTAAATCTCTAAGCCATCTCTTGTAATATTGAGTATATTTATTTTTTTTAAACTCATTTTCTCTATAAAATTTTTCATACTCTTGAATTACGTTACCCACATCAGATTTCTCGTCATACATTAGAGTGACCCAATATGGTAGATTTTTTGAACTCAAATCATATTTTTGCTCAAGTTGACCAAATAAAAGATTAGAAAAAAAAAGAAGTAGTAAAGTAAAATAAAGTTGCATTTACTGTATTCCAAAAGTTGCTTTTACTTCATCTACGCAATCAAGCTTTTCCCACGTAAATGTTTCAACTTGTATTTTTTTTGATTTACCTTGTACAATAAATGTCTTTTCGATTGTCTCTGATTCTCTTCCCATATGTCCGTATGCAGCAGTCTCAAAATAAATGGGGTTTTTAAGTTTAAGTCTAGATATTATTGATGCAGGTTTTAGGTTAAAGCAATCCATTTTTGAAATTAAATTTGCGATTTCTCCGTCATTGTGATTTGTATTACATGTTCCAAAAGTATCAATAAAAACACCCATAGGTTCAGAAACTCCAATTGCATAAGAAACCTGTACAAGAGCTTTATCACAAAGTTTAGCAGCTACAATATTTTTTGCAATATGTCTGGTAGCATAAGCAGCTGAACGATCAACTTTTGATGGATCTTTACCTGAGAATGCACCACCACCGTGCGCTCCTCTGCCACCGTAGGTGTCAACGATTATTTTTCTACCAGTAAGTCCAGTATCGCCATGTGGGCCACCAATAACAAATTTTCCTGTGGGATTTATATGATATTTTTCTTTTCCGAAAAGTTTCTTATTAGTATCAGATTGTTTCTCTATAACTTTGGGCATCAAAATATTCAAAATATCATTTTTAATTCTCTTTAGCATGTTTTCTTCAGTGTCAAAATCATCATGCTGAGTAGAAATTACAATTGAACTGATTTTCACCGGAATATGTTCATCATTATATTCAATTGTGACTTGAGATTTTGAATCAGGCCTCAAATAAAGCATTTCTTTCTTTGTTTTTCTAATCTGAGATAACTCTACTAAAATTTGGTGCGATAAGTCAAGTTCGAGAGGAATATAACTTGTAGTTTCATTTGTTGCATACCCAAACATCATCCCTTGGTCTCCAGCACCTTGTTCTTTGTGTAGTCCTTCACCTTCAACTACTCCCTGTCTAATATCAGATGATTGTTCATGTATTGCAGAAATAACTCCACAACTATCAGCGTCAAATTTATATTCAGATTTGGTATATCCAATTCTTCTAATTGTTTCTCTTGCAACTTCTTGAACGTCTACATATGAATTTGTTTTCACCTCTCCGCTAAGAACAGTCAGCCCAGTAGTTACTAATGTCTCACAAGCCACCTTTGATTCACTATCTTGGACTAAAAAATTATCAAGCAGTGAATCTGATATCTGATCAGCTACTTTATCAGGATGTCCCTCAGAGACTGATTCAGATGTAAAGAAATATGACATAATATCAATTTTTTGTTTTGGGTTAAATATCTTTTAATTTAATAAAGATATTGTCCAAACAAAGATAATATTATTCACGAATTATTTTTAAATTTGTGGTGACTTATCAAGAAAGACGGAGGGATGGGCCCTATGATGTCTTGGCAACCTTAAAAGATGGTGCCAATTCCCACTTCAAAAGATTGAAGGAAGATGAGAATTACTGATTTAATTTTCCGACTTTTTTGATTTGCGCTAATTAATTAAAATGATTGAAGATATTTTAAAAAATAGAGTTTTAGTTCTTGATGGAGCAATGGGAACAATGATTCAAAAGTATTCTCTTTCAGAAAAAGATTTTAGAGGAGAGAGATTTATAAATCATAATTGTGATTTAAAAGGCAATAATGATTTGTTATCAATCACACAGCCTAAAATAATTAAGCAAATACATGAAGAATTTTTAGAGGCTGGAGCTGATATAATTGAAACTAATACATTTAGCAGTAACAAAATAGCTCAGGATGATTATAATTTAGGAACAACCATATATGATTTAAACTTCATGTCTGCAAAAATTGCAAAAGAGGCTGCAAAGAAGTTTTCAAGTAAGGAAAAACCTAGATTTGTTGCAGGCGCAATAGGTCCAACAAATAGGACGGCATCAATCTCTCCAGATGTAGAAGACCCCTCATTTCGGTCAATTACATTTGATCAACTTAGGATATCATATAAAGAACAAATACTAGCTTTGATTAACGGTGGGATTGACTTAATATTGATTGAAACAGTTTTTGACACTCTCAACTGCAAAGCTGCGTTGTATGCTGCCGAAGAGGCTTTTGAACTTCTCAAAATAAGACTTCCAATTATGGTTTCAGGAACAATAACTGATGAAAGTGGTAGGACATTATCAGGGCAAACAACAGAAGCTTTTTTAAACTCTATTTCTCATATTCCCTTGTTAAGTGTTGGATTTAATTGCGCTTTGGGAGCTAAGGCAATGATTCCTTACATAAAAGAATTATCTGACAAAGCACCTTTTTTTGTTAGTGCTTATCCCAACGCAGGCTTACCAAATGAAATGGGAGAGTATGATGAGGGACCATCTCAAATGGCTTCTTATATTGATGATTTTCTCAGCAGAAAAATTGTAAATATTATTGGGGGTTGTTGCGGTACGGGGCCAGAGCATATTAAAATTTTCTCCAAAGTTGCGCAGGCTCATAACCCAAGATTAGTGCCAGGTATAAAAGATGAGATGAGATTGAGTGGACTAGAGCCATTAACGATTAATAATTCACTCAACTTTGTAAATATTGGAGAGAGAACTAATGTAACAGGATCTTTAAAGTTCAGAAAATTAATAAAAGAAAATAAGTTTGAAGATGCTCTACAAGTTGCTCTAAATCAAGTTGAAGGTGGTGCTCAAATTATTGATATAAACATGGATGATGGAATGATTGATGGTAAAGAATCAATTTCTAAATTTTTAAATCTAGTTGCCTCGGATCCAGATATTTCTCGTGTACCAATTATGATTGATTCTTCCAAATGGGAAATAATTGAAGAAGGATTAAAGCATGTTCAAGGTAAGGGAATTGTTAACTCGATTTCATTAAAAGAGGGTGAAGAGATTTTTATTAAACAAGCAAAAGAAGTAATGCGCTATGGTGCAGCTTTAGTTGTAATGGCATTTGATGAGAATGGACAAGCTGTTAACTATGAAGATAAAATTAGAATTTGCAAAAGAGCATATGAAATACTAACACAAAAAGTTGGTTTCCCATCTCAAGATATAATATTTGATCCCAATATATTAACAGTTGCAACCGGAATTGAAGAACATAACAATTATGCAGTAGATTTTTTTAAGGCAACAAAATGGATTAAAGAAAATTTACCAAACGCAAAAGTTAGTGGAGGTGTCAGCAATGTCTCTTTTTCATTTAGAGGAAATAATATAATAAGAGAGGCAATGCATTCTGCTTTTCTATTTCATGCTATAAAAAATGGTCTAGACATGGGCATTGTTAATGCAGGTATGATAGAGGTATATGAAGAAATACCAAAAAACATTTTAAAAGCTGTGGAGGATGTTTTGTTAAACAAAGATTCAAACGCAACAGAAAGACTTTTATCTGTAGCTGAGAAGGTATCGGGAAAGAGTAAAGAAAGAAAAGAGGACTTAGAGTGGAGAAAAAGAAATACAAATGAAAGACTATCATATTCCTTAGTAAAAGGAGTTATTTCTTACTTGGAGGAGGATGTAGAGGAAGCAAGGAAAAAGTTTAAAAAACCAATTGAGGTAATAGAGGGTCCGTTGATGGATGGTATGAATATTGTTGGAGATTTGTTTGGATCTGGCAAAATGTTTCTTCCTCAAGTTGTTAAAAGTGCAAGAGTCATGAAAAAGGCGGTTTCAATTTTAACACCATATATTGAAAAGAGTAAAGGAAAGAAATCGACAGCTGGAAAAGTGTTACTAGCAACCGTGAAAGGAGATGTTCATGACATTGGAAAAAATATAGTTAGTGTTGTTTTGGGATGCAATAATTATGAAATTATTGACCTAGGTGTAATGGTTCCGTGTGACAAGATTTTAGATGAGGCAGTTAAAAATAAAGTTGATGTTATTGGACTGAGTGGATTAATTACTCCTTCTTTAGATGAAATGGTATATGTTGCAAAAGAAATGCAAAATAGGAACATGAAGATTCCTTTAGTCATTGGTGGCGCAACTACTTCCAAGGTACATACAGCAGTAAAAATAAATCATCATTATGAAAGTCCAGTAATTCACATACTTGATGCATCAAAATCTGTTGGTGTCATCAGTAGTTTATTTTCAAAAGAGAAAGTTGAATTTTGTAATGAACTGGACTCAGATTATCAAAAAATTAAAAAAAATTACCTAGAGAGAAAAAACCAAAAGAAATTTATTTCTTTGGATGAAGCTAGAGCCAATAAATTAAAAACAAATTGGAAAGAGTATAATATTCCTGTTCCTAATTTTACTGGGGTCAAGGTTTTTAAAATAAAAATTGAAGATATAATTAATTATATTGATTGGACTCCATTTTTTTACACTTGGGAAATGAAGCAAAAATACCCACAGATTTTCGAAGATGAAAAGTACGGTGTTCAAGCTCAAAAGTTATTTAATGATGCTAATGAAATGCTTAAGAAAATTATTGATAATGATTGGATAGAGCTCAAATCTGTGATTGGAATTTGGTCTGCATGCTCAGATGGAGATGATATTCTATTAAAAAATTCTGATAATTCACATTTAGAAACCTTTTGTATGTTGAGACAACAAACTTTAAAAGCAAAAAATAATCTGTCTTTATCAGATTACATTGCACCAAAAGAGTCTGGAAAAAATGATTATGTCGGCGCATTTGTTTGCTCTGCAGATTTATATAAAGGAAACCCACTGGTGAATTTTGAGTTGGATCAAGATGATTACAGCACAATAATGTTTAAATCTATTTCTGACAGATTAGCAGAAGCACTTACTGAATATATGCATGAAAAAGTCAGAAAAGAACTTTGGGCATATTCAAGTGATGAAAATTATTCTAACAGTGATTTAATTGATGAAGCTTATACTGGAATTAGACCAGCACCAGGATATACAGCTTGTCCTGACCATACTGAAAAATTAAAAATTTTTAAAATTTTAAACGCAAAGAAAAATATTGGGGCTTCACTTACTGAAAGTATGGCTATGTCACCAAGTTCAACAGTAAGTGGATATTATTTTTCACATCCAAACTCAAAGTACTTTCCTGTTGGAAAGATACAGGATGACCAAATTGAGGATTACGCAAAGAGAAAAAATATGACAATCAAGGAAGTTAGGAAATGGCTTCTATCAAACATTTAAATTATGAAAGTTACAGAACATTTTAAGCAAGCTAAAGAAACATTATTTTCATTTGAAATCTTACCACCTTTAAAAGGTAAAAGTATAAATTCATTGTACGAAAATCTAAAACCATTAATGGAGTTTAACCCTCCATTTATTGATGTCACATATCATAGAGAGGAATACATATATAAAAAACAAAATAATGGATTGCTCGAAAGAAAAGCAGTAAGAAAAAGACCTGGAACTGTTGGTATTTGTTCTGCAATTATGAACAAATTTCAAATTGATACAGTTCCTCACATAATTTGTGGTGGTTTCAACAAAGAGGAAACAGAGAATGCATTAATAGATTTAGATTTCTTAGGAATTGACAATGTCTTAGTACTAAGAGGTGACCCTATCAAATCTGAAACTTATTTTTCACCTGAAAATGACGGACACAAATATGCCAGCGATCTCATTAATCAAGTTTGCTCTATGAACAAAGGGAAATATTTAGATGAAGACATAAAAAATACACATTCAACAAATTTTTGTGTCGGTGTGGCAGGATATCCAGAGAAACATTTTGAATCTCCTAATATGAATTCGGATATTTATTTTTTAAAGAAAAAAGTTGAATTAGGAGCTGAGTATATCGTAACACAAATGTTTTTTGATAATCAAAAATATTTTGATTTTGTAAAATTATGTAGAGATAATAATATTAATGTACCAATTGTTCCAGGGCTAAAGCCAATATCTATAAAGAAACATTTAAATTTATTACCGCACAGATTTCATCTAAATTTACCCGACGAACTAGTAAAAAATATTTTAAAGTGTAAAAACAATGAGGATATTAGAAAAGTTGGAGTTGAGTGGGCTATAAACCAAACTAAGGAGTTAATCGATTACGGAGTTCCATGTGTTCACTATTACACCATGGGAAATTCATCTAACATAATTGATATAGTTTCAAAATTTAATTAGCTTTCAATTGTTGATTCAAATATTTTCTCAATATTATCTGTTTCATTAATGCTTATATCTTTTTTTACAACGCCTTTTTTTAGAATTACAATTCTATTACAAACTTTGCTCACTTCGTTGATAATATGGGTGGAAAAAATTATAATTTTATTTTTTGAGATTTTTTTTATTAGATCTCTGAAGTGAATTAGTTGCTTAGGATCTAATCCTGTTGTTGGTTCATCTAAAATTAAAATTTTTGGTTCATGTAACAAGCATGAGCATAATCCAACTCTTTGCTTTTGTCCTTTTGAAAGCTCGCTAATTTTTCTAAATGATAAATCAGATATTTCTGTAAGTTTTTGATATTCATTTATTTGTTTTTTAAAGTTTTTTAAACCGTATAATTTTGATGTGAAAATTAAATATTCTTTAACCTTCATTTCTTCATACAATGGATTGTTTTCAGCCAAATATCCAATTTTAGATTTAATATTATACTCGTCATGTTCAGTATCCAATTTGTCTATAAAAACTTTACCAGCAGACTGTCTTAAAAGACAAGATATAATTTTTAAGAGTGTTGTTTTTCCAGCACCATTTTCACCAATAAGTCCAACTATATCACCTTCATTAAGATCAATTGAAACATTCAAAAGTGCATTTATATTGGCATAACTTTTAGATATATTTTTTATAGAAATTATCATAAAGCAAAGATAGAAAATACTGATTATATTTGTTTTATGGTAGCTGTTGTGCAAAAGTCACTTGGAAAATATTTTTCAGTTAAAAAAAATGATGGAGAAATAGTAACTGCAACATTAGCAGGAAAATTAAGAAATTTAGATGCTGACTCTACTAGTCCAATAGTTATCGGAGATAAAGTAGAAATCATAAATCAAAATGATGATTGGTCTATTGTCCAACTTTTTGAAAGAAAAAATTTTATTGCAAGGAAATCTGTTAAACTAAGTAAAAGAAGGCATATAATAGCCGCTAATGTTGATCAGTGTTTACTAATTGTTACAAAAAAATCACCTAAAACATCTACAAGTTTTATTGATAGATTTTTAGTTGCTTGTGAGCATAATAATGTTCCAGTATCAATAATTTTTAACAAAACAGATTTGTTAAATAAAGAAGAATTACAAAGTCTTGATTCTTTGTTTAATTACTATAAAAAAATTGGATATAGTTGTTTGAAAATATCATTTGAGCACGATAGCCTTGAAAGTATTAAGAAACTTATTAAAGGGAAATTTAGCCTAATTTCAGGACATTCTGGTGTTGGAAAATCAACATTAATAAATAAGCTTAATCCAAATTTTAATATTAGAGTTTCTGAAATTTCAGATTATCATGAGCAAGGAAAACATACTACAACTTTTTCTGAAATATATGACCTAGATAATGAAACCTCATTAATTGACACTCCGGGTATTAGAGGATTTGGATTGGTTAAAATTGATAGGAAAGATATTAGTAAATATTTTCCTGAGTTTGTGCAAAATCAACACAAATGTAAGTATTCAAATTGTGTGCATATTAATGAGCCTAGCTGTGAAATTAAAAAACTAATAAGTTCAGGAGTTATTTTATTATCAAGATATGATAATTATTGTTCAATGTTTAGATCTGAAGATATATATAGATGAGAGTTGTTATTCAAAGAGTTTTAAATGCATCTGTTCATGTTAATGAAAAAAAAGTAAGTTCAATAAAAAAGGGATTATTGATTTTTGTAGGCTTTGAGATTAATGACAATACTACAGATTGTGATTGGATCGCAAATAAAATCTTAAACTTGAGAATATTTTCCAGTAAAGAAAATAAAATGGAATTAAGTGTGAAAGATGTAAAAGGAGATGTTTTAATAGTAAGTCAGTTTACTTTGCATGCTAAAACAAAAAAAGGAAATAGACCCTCATTTATTAAATCTGCAAAATCAGAAACTTCAAAGACACTCTATGATAAATTTATGTTAACTATTAAAGAACTTTATAAAAACAAAATCAGCCAGGGTATTTTTGGTGCTGATATGAAAATTAGACTAGAAAACGATGGCCCGGTTACAATAATTATTGATTCAAAAAACAAAGAATAATGAATATGAAAGATTTACAAATTCAAGTTGATGATTGGATAAATCAATACGGCGTTAGATATTTTAATGAACTTACAAATATGGCAATTTTAACGGAGGAAGTTGGGGAGTTAGCTAGAGTGATGAGTCGTATTTATGGTGAGCAGTCATTTAAAGAAAACGATAAGAATAACATAGGCGAGGAGCTTGCAGACATTTTATTTGTTGTTTTGTGTATAGCTAATCAAACAAATACTGATTTAAATTTAGAATTTCAAAAAAAAATGAAACTTAAATCAATTCGAGATAAGAAAAGGCATAAAAACAATCCAAAAATTAATTAGATTTTCTACTCACTTCTCCAAAAATTTGAACAATTTCAATTTTTTCTGAGATAGACATTGTGCCAGGATTAATGCCTAATTTTCCCTGAGGAATTTCTGAGTCAAGTTTTTTAAAGTGGTTTATCCATTGTTTTTGAAATTCATTAGAATCTTGGTATTTATAATTCATTGGTCGAAGTTCAAAAATGGAATCTTTTAAAAAAGCATCATAAAGTAACTCAGAGCAATAGAATTGATTGTTTTCGTACAAAAAAAACTCGTCATATTTGGTACCAACTTTATTTTCAATAAAACTAATAGCGCTTCTAATAGATTTGCGATATTCTTTTTTTAGTCTGCCAACAATAACTTTTGGTTTATTATTTATGTCTAGGCTTCTATTTAAAAAAACTTTGAGATCAATTAGTTGTACAGATGGAGGGTAAGCTTCATAAACCATTGGAGTTCCGTCGATAATAGACACAATCCCAACATGTGAGAAATTCATGTTATTAAATCCTGGAGTAACATTTTCGATAGCTTCACAAAGGGGTGAGGAGTCTAAATCTTGAAATAGAAAGTCGCCATCGTTAAATGTAAATTCTTCTTCAATATGCTGGAAACATGATGATAGAAATATAAATGCAAATATTATTCGCAACTTTACTAGTTAGCTAGAATTGAAATAGTATTGGTTTTCATTTCAACAACACCACTATTGATTTCAAATTTGTGTTCAGAATTGTTTTCATCTTTAACGATGATAACACCTTTTTTCAAATTAGATACAATAGCTGCGTGATTATTTAAAATTTCAAAACCTCCGGACTCACCTGGCAGTTTAACGGATTTTGCATTACCTTTAAATATAATTGCCTCAGGACTGATGATTTCAATATCCATATTATTTGGCTTCAGCTAGCATTTTTTCACCCTTTTCAATTGCTTCCTCAATACTTCCTACTAAGTTAAAAGCTGCTTCAGGGTATTTGTCTACTTCACCATCCATAATCATGTTGAATCCTTTGATAGTATCTTGTATATCAACAAGAACACCTTGCAGGCCTGTGAATTGTTCAGCAACATGGAAAGGTTGAGATAAAAATCTTTGTACTCTTCTGGCTCTATGAACTGCTTGTTTATCTTCTTCAGAGAGTTCATCCATTCCAAGAATTGCAATAATATCTTGCAGCTCTTTGTATCTTTGAAGTAATTCTTTAACTCTTTGTGCACAATTATAGTGTTCTTCACCCACAACTTCTGGAGTAAGAATTCTAGATGTAGAATCTAGAGGATCAACAGCAGGATATATACCAAGTTCAGCAATTTTCCTAGAAAGTACAGTAGTAGCGTCTAGGTGAGCAAATGTTGTGGCAGGGGCAGGGTCAGTTAAGTCATCAGCTGGAACATAAACAGCTTGAACTGAGGTGATTGACCCATTTTTTGTGGATGTAATACGCTCTTGCATTGAACCCATTTCTGTCGCTAAAGTTGGTTGATAACCAACCGCAGATGGCATTCTTCCTAATAATGCTGAAACTTCAGAACCAGCCTGTGTAAATCTAAAGATATTGTCTATAAAGAAGAGAACATCCTTACCTTTTCCCTTGCCATCACCATCTCTGAAATATTCAGCGATAGCTAATCCAGAAAGAGCAACTCTAGCTCTTGCACCTGGTGGTTCATTCATTTGACCGAAAACAAAAGTTGCCTTTGAGTTTAATAGCTGGTTTTTGTCTATTTTAGTGAGATCCCATCCGCCTTTTTCCATAGATTCATTAAACTCTTTTCCATAGTCAATAATACCGGACTCTAACATTTCTCGAAGTAAATCATTACCTTCTCTGGTTCTTTCGCCAACTCCAGCAAAAACAGAAAGTCCTCCATGACCTTTAGCAATGTTGTTAATTAATTCTTGAATCAGTACAGTTTTACCAACTCCTGCACCTCCAAATAATCCAATCTTTCCTCCTTTAGCGTATGGTTCAATTAAATCAATTACCTTGATACCAGTAAATAGTACCTCAGTGCTAGTTGATAGATCCTCAAACTTTGGAGCTTCTCGGTGAATTGGAAGACCATTTTCATTGTCTAGATTTTCCATTCCATCAATTGCATCTCCAACAACATTAAATACTCTTCCTTTGATGGCATCTCCAATTGGCATTTTTATTGGGGCTCCTGTTGCTGTTACCTCAACACCCCTGCTAATACCATCAGTAGATTCCATTGAGATTGCTCTAATTGTATCTTCTCCAATGTGTTGTTGGCATTCTAGTATTAGTTTATCACCGTTCTCTCTTGTGATTTCTAGAGAATCGTAGATATCAGGTAGACTTGAATCATTTAAATCAAAAGTTACATCAATTACTGGTCCAATAACTTGAGCGACCTTTCCTTTTTGCTTTGCCATTAAATTTATTTTTTATGGGTTTATTTATTGGGCAAACTTAATATTTTTAATTTGTTTTTTAAGTATGAAAAGCTATATAAATTAATTATTAATTTTGAACAAATTTTTAACACCTCAATAAATCAAATTTGCAAGTAATTTATTCAGTTGACGATTTTCCAAGTGATGTTGAAACATCAGTAACTATAGGTACATTTGATGGAGTGCACACGGGGCATAGAAAAATTTTTGAAGAACTAATTAAAACTGCAAAAGAGTCAAAGTTAAAATCAGTTGTTTTTACTTTCGAACCTCATCCAAGAAAAGTTTTAACTAATAATAACTCAAGCCTCGATTTAATTACAATAACTGAAGAAAAAATTGAGCTTTTCAAGTTGATGTCATTAGACTTTTTAGTCATTCAAAAATTTAGCAAAAATTTTTCAAAGATTGATCCACTAGATTTTATCAGAGATTTTCTTGTTGACAAATTGAACTTGAAATATTTAATTGTCGGATATGACCATCAATTTGGAAAAAATAGAAATGGAACATTTGATAGTTTGCAACAATATTCCAAACTTTTAGGATTTTCATTAAAAAAAGTTGATGTACATAAAAACTCTGAAATTGTAGTTAGTTCAACTAAAATTAGAAGTTTAATAGCTTCTGGGATGATAGAAATGGCTAATAGCCTACTAGGTTATCGCTATTTTTTTAGTGGAATTGTTACTAAAGGAAATGAAATTGGAAAAGAGTTAGGATTTGCAACGGCAAATCTTCAAATTAGTGAAGAAAAAGTTCATGTTCAAAATGGAGTGTATGCTGTGCATGCATATGTAAAAAATGTAAGGCATTCAGCAATGATGAATGTAGGCTATAACCCTACCTTTGAAAATGATATTTTTGATGAAAAAAAGGTTGAGGTACATATCTTTAATTTTAAAGAAAATATTTATGGAGAAATTATCAAAGTAGAGGTGATAAAAAAAATCAGAAATGAAGTTAAGTTTGAAAGTAAGGATAAGTTAATAGACCAGCTAAATATTGATAAGCAAACTTCTTTGTCAATTATTCAAGAGCTTTAATTTAGCAAACTTTAGCAATAAAGTTTTTTCGCCAAAGTTGTCAAAATTTACACATGCTTTAGTACTTGAACCAAATCCTTCGATATTTGAAATTGATCCTTTGCCAAAATTTTGGTGTTCAATTCGATCTCCGATAGAAAATTTATGCTCGACATAATTTTCAGCTTCATGATTTTCTATTTTTTTTACTGACTTCAAGCTTCTGTTCGTTGTTGGAAATGATTTTTTTTTGAAACTAAATTTAGGCTTCGAAAACTGAATCTCTTGTTCATTTCTAACCACATATTTTTCATCCAGTTCATTTAAAAATCTGCTTTCAGAGCAGTCAATGTATTGTCCCCATCTGAATCTGAATGTAGAGTACGATAAGAATAAATTTTTCATAGCACGAGTAATTGCAACATAAAATAATCTTCTTTCTTCTTCCAAATCTTGCTCACTTTCTAAGCTCAACATCGATGGAAATAGGTTTTCTTCAATTCCAACTACAAAAACATTAGGAAATTCAAGTCCTTTAGCTGCATGAATCGTCATTAGTGTTATTTTGTCTACTTCTTCGTCATTTTCATTATCCATGTCTGTAATTAATGCAATTTCTTGCAGATAATTACCAAGAGAAACTTCATCTTCTGATTGCTCTGCAAAAGTTTTAACTCCATTTAATAATTCTTGAATATTTTCAAATCTACTTACACCTTCAGGTGTTTTGTCATTATGTAGTTCAGTATAAATTTTTGAACTGTGAATAATATCGTTTGCAAGAGTATAAGCATCGCATTTTTGACTCATCAATATGAACTTTTGAATAAGTTCATAGAATTCAATCAACTTTTTCTTTGTCCCCTTATTGATGTTTATATCAATATGCTCTATGTTTTCAATTATGCTCCAAATGCTTGTATCATTTTCTATTGCTTTTAGACTTAATCTGTTTAATGTTGTTAATCCAATACCTCTGCTAGGATAATTTATTATTCTTTTTAAAGATTCATCGTCATTTTGATTTACTATTACTCTAAAGTAAGCTAAGATATCTTTAATTTCTTTTCTTTGATAAAAAGAAATTCCACCATAAATTTTATAATTTATGTTTTTCTTTCTTAAAGCTTCCTCAATCGCTCTTGATTGGGCATTTGTTCTGTAAAGAACGCAAAAGTCGTTGTTAAAGAAATCATCTCTAATTTTTAAATCAAAAATTGTATTTGCTACCAACTTTGCTTCTTCATTATCAGAGCTACATTTGTGTATTACCACAGAGCTTCCAATGCTATTGTTAGTCCAAACTTTTTTTTGTAATTGTTTTTTGTTAAAGCTGATAAGATGATTAGCAGTCTCTACAATTGATTTTGTAGATCTGTAATTTTGCTCTAGCTTGAATGATTTAAAGTCAGGGTAATCAGATTGAAAATTAAGTATGTTTTGTATGTTTGCTCCTCTGAAAGCATATATGCTTTGCGCATCATCACCAACTACACATATATTTTCATTTAATGCAGCAAGCTTTTTTATAATTAAATATTGAATATGATTGGTATCCTGATATTCATCAATTAAGATATACTCAAATTTTCTTTGGTATTTTAAAAGTATATCCGGGAAAGAATTCAATAATTTGTATGTATTAATTAATAAATCATCAAAGTCCATTGCAGAATATTTAATACATCTGTTAGTGTATGATTTGTAAATATCTATGAAGTTTGTTCTTTTGGCTATTTTGTCTTGTAATACAATTTCCGGGTTATTAACATATTCATCTGGAGAGATAAAGTTGTTTTTCATAGTCGATATTCTAGATCTTATTATATTAACTTTATAAAAATCTTTGTTCAGGTTCAGCTCTTTAATAATAGATCTGATTAAACTTTTACTATCTTCAGTGTCGTAAATTGTATAATTTTTTGGATAGTTTATGTAGTGAGATTCTATTCTCAGAATTTTAGAAAATACAGAATGAAATGTCCCCATCCAAATATTTTTAGCATCATTATCTCCAATGATATTTTGTATCCTGTCCCTCATTTCTCTAGACGCTTTGTTGGTGAAGGTTAGTGAAAGAATATTAAACGGATTGATTCCATTTTTTATTAAATGAGCAATTCTGTATGTTAAAACTCTAGTCTTTCCTGACCCAGCTCCTGCAATGACAATCATCGGACCATCTATTTGTTCTACTGCTTGTTTTTGCTCAGGATTTAAATGATTCAAATAGTCGTTCAATGTTTTTTTTTGTAAAATTAGTCTTAAAAATATATTCTTACGCAAAATAAAAAAGATTTTCTACATTTGTTATACTAGATTAAAATTAGTATTACGATCAATTAAATGTTATTTCTTAGGTATCGAAATTCAAACATATTGTTTTTGGGAATTTTATCATTTTTATTGTTAAAATTTTCAGTATCAGCAAGTGCCCAAAGTTCAATCATGCCCTCGCCATGCAATGATTCTATACAAATGATCGTTAATTCAAGTCTTGAAACATGCATAGAGGGAGATGGGGTAATAGAAATCATAGTCACAGGAGGAAATGGAAATTTTTCATATTCTCTTGATGGAGGATTAAATTTTTCTACATCAATATTTATTGATACAATCACGATAGATTCTCTTTCAAGCTCAACATATGATATCTCAGTTAGGGACGATAGCTTATGTGTAAAAAACTTTGGCTATTTCTATTTAGGACAAGTTCAACCTGCTCACATTGACTCAATTAATTTAGTAAATGAATCATGCTGTGGCGGTGATGGATCCATAGAAATATTTTCTAGCTCAATTTATAATATTAGTTTTTCTATTGACAGTGGCTTAAGTTGGTCTCAACAAAATTCTTTCAGTTCTTTAGAAAATGGAAACTATTACCTTTTTATTGAAGATGAAAATTTTTGTAGAGATAGTTTGTTTGTTGAACTAAAAATTGATTCTATTGCTAATATTAACATGGCATCTCAAGTAACTGATGTTATTTGCAATAATGATTCAAATGGTACTTTTAAATTATTATATCCGGACCCTTGCTATAAATACGAATTATGGAGATACACTGTAAATACACCGCAGCTGATTACAGATTCAGGTACCTATTTCAATAATCTTGTTCCAGGATACTATGGACTTATTGCGAAGTCAAATTCAGAAACTTGCTTTGATTCCTCAAGTGTTTTTTATATTTCTCAGCCAGATGAGTTGAGTTCAACTAACGCTCTATCTGTTGAAAATACATGCTCTAATATCTCGAATTGTAATGGAATGATTACAGCGGGACTTGTCACAGGTGGAATTTCTCCTTTTTACTATTATGTGAATCGATTTGGAAGCAATATACCTCAAGGTCCAATATCTGTTGATTCAACTTTTTCACTTCTTTGTTCTGGACAATACCAAATTAGATATTTGGATGCAAATGCATGCGAGTATTTAGATACTGTTGAGATCGTTGATAACTCATTAAGAATAGATTCGCTAATAAAAAGTGAAATTAAATGTTATGGAAATTCTGATGGTGAAATTGATGTTTATTTTAGTGGAGGGGAAAGTCCCTTCATAACAATTTGGAATGATACTTTATTGTCAAATAGAATTGACAGTCTAAGTTCAGGTTCCTATAAAGTAAGCATCATTGACTCTGTTGGTTGTGTTGTCACTGATAGTTTAATTTTGGAGAATCCTGACACTTTACTTTTTAAAGTACGTTCAAATGGTATCACTGAGGAAACTTGCTTTAATAGTTCTAATGACGGTCAAATAATATTAGAAATAACAGGAGGTACATCACCATTTTTTCATAGTTGGATTTCCAGTTCTGGGTCAAGTGGTTATGGAATTGGTGATACAATTTTCTCGTTGAGTTCAGATACATTTGTATTAAGTGTTGTTGACAATAATGGATGCATCGGATCGCCTAGCTGGGGGACAGTAGATACTACTTTTGTTGGCGCATTGAATTTTGAAAACCTTTTAACGATTGATTCAGTAAATTTCAATTCAGATTCCATTTGCTATGCAGTTAATGATGGTTTTATACATATATATTCATCTGGTATCTATCCATTAAGTTATTCAGTAGACAGTGGGCTCACTGTTCAAGTGGACTCGATATTTACATCTTTACCAGCAAAAAACTATCATATTGTTGTTTATGACAGTTTGGGATGTTCTGAAAATTTAGAAATTGAAATTTTGGAATATGATCAGCTATTAATTCAAATTGATAGCATAAAAAATGTAAGTTGCTACGAAGGTAATGATGGTTATATTTCTGTTAGTACTAACTCTGACAGAAGCTATGATTTTTTATGGTCATTAAACAATGATACGAATCGCTTTATCAATAACTTAAAATCTAACCAATATTTTGTTAGAGTAACTGATGAAAATCAATGTACATCAGTTGATACTTTCTACATAGCTGAGCTTGGTGGGCCACTTAAGTCTAATGAAGTTATAAATATTGATGTTACTTGCTTTGGAGGTAAAGACGGTTTTTCTGAGGTTTTGGCCTCAGGTGGAGTACCATTCACAGATTCTTCCTATTCCTATATCTGGTTAAGCTCCGAGTATGATACAATTGGTTTTGGTAAAAATCAAAATAATTTATCATCAGACTTTTACACCGTACACATATTTGATAGCCTTGAATGTGGTCCGTTTGTTGATACGATTAGAATATTGCAGCCTGATTCGTTTTATGTCACTGTCGTAAATATTACAGATAATGTTTGCCATGGTAATAATAACGGAAATATATTATTACAAGGGCATGGTGGTAATTTACCATATCACAAATATTTTTTATCTAGTGATAGCTATATTAATGAAACTCAAGTTAGTTTTTTTGATAGTTTATTAGCAGATAATTATGTTGCATGGATTGCTGATGGCAAAAATTGTATTTCTGATACATTAAAAAATATTAAGCTTGGAGAGCCAGGTGGTTTAAATCTCAATTTAACTACCCAAAATCCTAATTGTTATTCTTCATCAGATGGGAGTATGTCACTAATTTTAAATTCAGCAACATCCCCTTATGATTGTAATGTTTTGTATGATGGTCTGCTAATAAATTCATTCACATTGAATCAAAATTATACCCAAATCTTATATGACTTGTCAAAAGGAAATTATGAAATCCAAATTTCTGACTATAATGGTTGCGAGTACGATACATTATTTGCATTGTTAGAGCCTGACCCTGTTATTTCTAATTTTACTCCTGATTCTTACTATTGGGTTGAACCTGTAGTAATTGACTTTGTTAATTTGAGTGAAAATGCAAATCAATTTGAATGGAGATTTGGTAATGGAACTTCGATTTCTAATAACAGTTTAGATAATGTTAGCAGCTTTTATAATAATCAGGGGAAATACATAATTGAACTAATTGCTTCAAATCAAGAGCTTTCTAACATATGCAATGATACATCAAAATTTGAGATAGATATTGAAGGTTTTGATATCTTAAATACTTTTACTCCAAACGGAGATAATATCAATGATTATTTCGAATTTGATGAGCACCTATTTTCAGAAATAAACGTCAAAATTTATAACAAGTGGGGAACAAAAGTTTTTGAATGGAATGAAATCAACTACAAGTGGGATGGTAGAGGATACAGCGGAGAAAATCTGCCAGAATCAGTTTATTACTTTGTTTTAGATGCAGTTGGTATTTCTGGACAATATTATCAAACTAATGGTCATATCAATTTATTAAGATAGGAAAGTTAAAACAAAACTTACCTTAAAATCGCTCTATTAGAAGCGAATTTTGTAGATTTGTTCAAAATAATCGATTATGAAAAAGATAGTTGGACTAATTCTTTTGGTTTTTCTATCATTTGGTGTTCATGCAAGTCACATCATGGGAGGAGAGATCACCTGGGAGTGTATCAAAGATCCTCTTGACCCTGATGTTGGTAAGTATATTTTCACAATGAAGTTATACAGAGATTGTGATGGTATTTCTTTACCCACAACTAATCAAACACTAAATGTTTGGAATCACCCTACAGTAACTACAATCAGTTTACAATTTATTTCAAATACTGACATATCACCAGACTGTGATGTTACAAATAGTGGAAACCCTGCATTAGACTGTTTTACAAATCCAATCGGCGCTGTTGAAGAGTACATCTATCAATCTCTGCCAATAGCTTTAATTGGCGCACCTCCAATTTCCAATCCTCCAACACCCACTACGCATGGATGGCATTTTACATGGGACTCATGCTGTAGAAATGGAGCTATTGTAAATTTAACTACACCAAATTCTGACGGTTTTACCATGAGAGCTTCAATGTTCGCATATGTCGATCCTCTAGGTAACTCCACGCCGACAGATCCATGCTTTGATTCCTCTCCAATTTTTAATGAAAGCCCTAAGACAATTATTTGTACTGGATATCCTTTTTCATATACACATAATGCATCTGATCAAGAAATGGATAGTTTGGTTTACAGTTGGGACGAGCCATTAGATGACTTTTTTGGGGCTTACAATCCGCCTGTAACACCCGGTCTGCTAACGTATACACCCCCTTACACTGCAAATAACCCGCTTCCTGGAAACCCAACACTTGATCCTCAAAACGGTCAGATATCTTACACATC
Source organism: uncultured Bacteroidota bacterium (assembly GCA_902597195.1). GTDB lineage: Bacteria > Bacteroidota > Bacteroidia > Flavobacteriales > BACL11. The sequence goes on from CACJWV010000001.1 coordinate 29,217, forward strand.
AAATTTATCTGGTAACTTTGTTACTGTAGTAAGAGTTGATGCATACAAATGTGATCAGCTGGTTGCTCAAATTTATAGAGAAATTCAAGCAGTTTTAATTGCTTGTCCTCCTCTTGCTGGTGGAAATGCAAACTTTCCTCCAAATATTCCAGCACCATTTCCAGCACCAACTCCCTATTATACCACTGTTGCAGCTGGAACTTTGGTATCTTTCAATATTAGTGCCTCTGATGCTGATTTATATGCAGCTGGTGTACCTCAAGATGTATCATTAGAAATCACTGGAGGTCAAATGGCAGGTGATTTTATAACAACCACTGATTGTGTTAGCCCACCCTGCGCTACATTTACTGACAACTTAGGTAATCCACCACCTTTTTCATCTCCTTCTATCGTTAATGGAATTTTTGAGTGGCAAACAGCATGTACCCATATTTCTTCGGATGCAGGATGTGGTAACGTATCAAATATTTACAATTTTGCAATAAAAGCATATGATGACTTTTGTCCTGCAAATGCTATTACTTTTGCAACAATAACAATCGAAGTTACTCAAGCAGCATCTCTGCCTGCACCCGATTTAAAATGTGTGTTTGTTAATGGTAATGGCGATGTAACTTTAGATTGGAACCACACCGTAGGGGCAAACAACTCTACGCTATATCATCTCTACGCCTCTGATAATATTGGGGGACCTTACGTAAATGTTGCAGATGTATCATATCCAACTGATAATTATACAATTGACTCTTCACTTGTGCCACCAGGAGCGCAATATTTTTTCATGACAAATGAGTCCACATGTGCAAGTGAATCTCTACCATCAGACACCATTACACCAATAGCATTTGAAATTTCATCAAACAATGTATCTTGTTGGGATGATGCAGATGGGTCAATTTCCGTCGAAGTTTTAACTAACATGTTAAATCCATTTAGTTATTATATAAATGGTGTAATTAACCCTAATCCACCTCCTTATGATACTTTGTTTAGTGCATTACAAGCCGGAACTTATAATATTACAGTAAGTGACAACGGATATTGCCAAATTACTCAGCCAATTCATATAACTGCCCCTGGTTTTCCATTACAATTAATTATTAGTGATACTGTGAATACCTGCTTTGGCCAAGGAACCGCTAACGCTAGCGTAGATGGAGCAGGAGGAACCCCACCATACAGCTATGAATGGTTTAATTTTGGTGATACAATAGCATTTTCTACACAAAATACTGTAGATTCCTTATCCACTGGTAGTTATTTTGTAGAAATTATGGATGTAAATGGATGCGATACTTTCACTACAGTACAAGTTATATCCTCACAGCTTCCATTGACAGCCTCACCACAGATTTATGGTGTTTCATGTCAAGGTGATAGTACTGGTATGATCATAGCAGATGGAGGAGGTAGCTCTCCCCCTTATAAATACTACTGGAAGGATTCTAGCGGAGATACTATAAGATATACAGGATATATGATAGGAAGAGACACATTGAGAGATCTTCCTGCAGGAAGTTATAGGCTACATATTTATGATTCACAAGATTGTTTTGAAGATTATATATTAACAGTAGGAGAACCTGCAACGAGCCTAACAATAGATAGTTTATTAACTGTTTCAGATATTGCTTGTCATGGAGATAGTGTAGGTAGCGCGAGAATGTTTGTAAGCGGAGGTATGCCTAACTACTCATATGTTTGGGAAAGCGGAGAGACTGGTTTAGTAGCTACATCTCTCAAGGCTGGCTATAACACTGTGTCTGTTACAGATGACTGGGGTTGTACAGTAGAGGATAGTATTCAAATTAATGAGAACCCTCTGATTGAGTCAACAGTTAGTGTTGTTCAGAATGTAAGTTGTTATGGTAATTCTGACGGTATTGCAAGTGTTACTTCATCAGGAGGCATTCCATCATATATATATTTCTGGAGTAATGGCCATACAGGCTTTAGTATGCCAGATACAGCATATAATCTACTATTTGGAAGTTATTATGTTACTACCAGAGATGCTTTAGGTTGTGAAGTTATAGATAGTATAGATATAAGTCAACCAGAACCTTTATCAATGGAGGCTAGTGAGATAGAGTGGATTTCTTGCTATGGAGCAAATGATGGATTGGCAAATGCATATGCTTGGGGAGGTACAGCTCCTTATACCTTTACATGGCTGCCAAACGGGCAACAAGGAGATACTGTAAACACATTAACTCCAGGTATACACACAGTTACTGTTACTGATGCAAAAGGCTGTACAGCAAGTGATACAGTATTTATAAATGAGCCTTTTGAGCTATTTGTAGACATAGATGATGCACAGACCGTTTTAGCTTATTGTGTAGGAGTTAATACTGCTTCACTCACAGCTATTGCATCTGGAGGAACACCTGGTTATTCTTATCAATGGGATGATAATAGTGTTGCTCCTCAAACAACATCAGTAGCAACAGATTTATTTGCAGGAGTTTATACAATTACAGTTACAGATTCTAGAGGTTGTACAGTTACAGATTCTAGAGATATAGATACAGTTACAAATACAATGAATGCACATATTACTGCATTAAATCAGTATAACGGAGGCCATCACGTAAGTTGTTATGGCGCAAATGATGGAAAAGTATATGTGTCGGCTTCAGGAGCACATGAACCTTATTCTTACCAATGGTTTGGTCCTTCAGGCTTTAGTGGTAGTAACGACACTATTAATCAACTTGCTGCAGGTATATACTCTGTGAATGTTAGTGATACAAATAATTGTATGGTAAATACGAGTATACATGTTACTGAGCCATTAAATCTATTATATAGTGTTCATTCCTCCACTGCTGAGACATGTCTTGGTTCTTGTGATGGAACAGTTTCATTACAATTATCAGGTGGTACTGCTCCTTACGTAGGTATTTTTACTAATAATGTAACTGGACATATTGGATCAAGCTCTATGCCTAATGATAGCTTGATTACTAATGTTTGTTCTGGTAGTCATAGTATTACACTAACTGATGCTAATGGTTGCTCTAGTGCTATAATCAACGGAGGTAACAATCAGGTCGTTGTTCCATTTGCATTGTCAACAACAGCGTCTATTGATTTTTCTTCTGTGGTAAATGTATTGTGTAACTCATCTGCTACTGGCTCTGTAAGTGCTTTAAACCCAATTACAAATAATACAAACTACTCTTACTCTTGGGAAAATGTAAATAACCCTGGAGTTACAGTTTCAAGTACTACTGCAGCATCAAACTTAATTGCTGGCACTTATGTTTTATTAGCACATTATTCTGATTCAAATAATTTAAATCTAATATACCCAGGATGTACATCATCAGATACTGTTACTATTTCGGAGCTACCAGCTGTTGAAATTTCAAGTAATGGAATAGTTGCAGCGGATTGCTTTGGAGCAAGTACTGGTAGTATTAACGCAGCAGTCTCTGGTGGAACACCGCCTTATACTTTTAGTTGGCTGCCTAGCGGTGGAAGTTCGAACTTAGCTAGCAATTTAAGTGCAGGTACGTATACGCTGAATGTATTAGACGCTAATCAGTGTTCTGATGTAGATACTTTTATGGTATCACAGCCAGATGTTCTAAATGTTAGTATCACTGAGAATAATTATTTGTTGAGCGTATCTTCCTTAACAGGAGGAGTACCTCCTTACTCATATTCTTGGAGAGAATCTTCAACACCAAATGTTTCAATACAAGGAGGGACTTCATTTTTAGTAACAGAAGGAGGAAATTATTATGTAATAATAACGGATGCCAATGGATGTACACAGACATCTAATTCTGTGTTGTTTAATGAGACAAGCATTGGAGAAGCTGCAATAAGTGAGATAAAAATATATCCGAACCCATTTAGAGATGAAGCTACGATTGATTTAGGAACATCAGTATCGGACGTAGTCGTAAGGGTAATGGATATATATGGAAAAGTTATAGAAATAATAGAAACAAAGAATAGAGATAAGGTTTTAATAAAGTCTAGAAACAAGGCTAAAGGAACCTATTTTGTGGAGATAGAAATAGATGAAGATCAAATATTCTACAAGAAATTAATAATGGATTAACCCTGTGGTTTATCCAAATGAAAAATTTATAATATGATTAATAGTTTATATAATAGTTCAAAATTAAGAAATGGTTTTTTAAATATGAAGTTGTTTTTTATTGCATTTAGTATGCTAGTTTTTGTTGGTGTTAATGCACAGGTAACTGTTAATGTTACTAATGCTACTTCTGTAAACGCAAATGATGGATTAGCTATAGCTAATGTTGCTACAGGTTCTGGAAATTACACGTACTATTGGGAAGATTTAAGTACAAATCTACCTGCTAATGGACCTACAACTACCACAGCTTCAACAGACACATTTTTTAATGCACCCTCTGGTACATACTTATTATCAGTAATTGACAACGGTTTGAGTACATTTTCAAGTGATACGGTTTTCATTTCTGCTCCTGGTGGTTCTTTTTCTTATAATGGTGCACTCGGATTATGCGTAAACACGACGACACAATTAACTGCAATTTTAAGTGGATGTAGTTATATTAATCCAACTCTTGGAATAGATTACACACTGCTGAGCTCAGTAGGAGGTGTGCTATTGTCTACTAATTCAACTCTTGATTCTGTTTCATTACCTGTTTTAGGTGCAGGAACTTATTATATGTCTTCTGCTAATCTTGATAATGGATGTATTACTGTAGATACATTCACTATTTCTACAGGTGTTTTATCTGCAAATGTTGTATCATCAAATGTGTTGGGTCCTAACAACCTAGGTTCTGCAACTATTACTGCATTTGGAGGAACACCACCATATAGCATATATTGGAGTATTGGTGGAGTTGGTTCAGTTATTACTTCATGGACAAACGGAGATTCTATACAAAACCTAACTCCAGGTACATATACATATACAGTTAGTAGCTCTGGTTGTTTCACATCAGGAAGCGTGACAATAACTAATGCATGTAATGCAAATTTTATTTCAAATTATAATGTATGCGATGAGAGTATAAATCTAAGCGCAACAATGAATATGACTAACCCAGGTAGTTCTTACAATTACAATTATGAGTTATCAAATAGTTCTGGGGTTATTGAAAATTTATTATCTAGTAATGATTCAATAGCATTCACTAGCTCAATTAGTAATAATGGTTTATACTTTTTAAATGTTACTGAAACCACAACCGGCTGTATATCACAAGATACAATTGACATTAATTTAACACCGCTGTTAGTAAATACAACTGTAAATAATGTAACAGATCCTTTGTTATGTAATGGTTCTATATTTGCAACCCCAACAACAGGTTCCTTTCCTTACACATTTCAATGGGATACCAATGGAACTGTTTTTTCCTCTAATTCCGGTTTTAACTCTAGCATAATAAATCTTTGCTCTGATACTTTCTGTCTAACAGTCACTGATGCGAGTTCATGCTCATACAATGAATGTATTGCTGTTCAGTTTAATCCTTGCATTGCTACCACAACGGTTTTTGATAGTATCAATTGTTACAATGGTGTTGGAGTGATTCAAGTAGATGTTGATACACTAGGTTTAGGAGCTGGACCGCTAGCCTACACTGGTTCTAGGTTCATATATACTGTCACAGACATATCAACAAGTGCTACAACTACACAACAATCCAACAATACTACTTTTATCTTCCCCAACTTGTCTGCAGGTTCTTACATTATAAATGTAGAAGATCAGTCATGGGGGTCTTTCTGTGTTGGTGATACAATTGAATTAACTCAGCCGGACCCTTTACAAATCTTCACTTCAACATACAATCCGAGTTTTCCGTGGATACAAGATGGATACATAGTAATTGATTCAATTATTGGAGGTACTGCTCCATTTAATGTTGTTTGGCTAGATTCAGTTGGTATTCCCTTACCAACCTCTGGATTTCTAGTTCAAGATTCTTTAGGTTATTCAAACCAATATAATGGAGGGTATACAATTCAAGTGACTGATACAAACGGTTGTTTCCAATCAGTTACTTTATACCTTGACCCTGATAATTCGGCATCTCAACTTTCAATTGATTCAACTTCAGTAACTAATCCAAGATGTTTTGATGATTGTGATGGAAAATTATTTGCCAAAATGTATGGTGTTGGTACTTATTCGGTACCCCCGTTTACATTTTACTGGCTAAATGCAACAACAGGTGATACTTTAAAAGTAGATTCATTAGGTTCAGCATGGTATAATCCTGCTCATGTAGCAACTTATACAAATAGATGTGCAGGAGATTATGAACTGCATGCTTATGATTATTATGATAGAGGTCCTGCTACGGCTCAATTTACTTTAACTAATCCGGATCAGATTTCTGTTTACACTTACGGAGGAGAGCCACTTGAAATTGAGTGTGGAGAAGATACTGTTTTAGTTTCTCAAGTCTTTGGCGGAAATAGAACTAATGATACTATCTTTCATAGCTCCAACACCATACAAATAGCCGGTGGTTTTCCTGCACTAACAGCATATGGTTTTTCTGACACCTTAGATGTGGGTGGAGATTATCTTTTACAAGTTACTGGAACATATGTCGACACTGGTGGTGTGTTCCATGATGCAGCTTACAGAGACTTCATCTCTCCCTCACCTGAAATGAATTGGTCATTTGATGGTAACTTTACTCACAGACCAACACCAAATCAATATGACTTAACACATTCTTACTATTTTCCATTTACGGGAACGGGTGTTCATGAGTTTATTTTCTTTGATCCTGGTTTAATCTACACTGGAGCTTTAACATTTACAATTTTTGAACTTGAGCTTGATACACCTCAGTATACATATATATGGTATGAGTCAACTCCTGCTGGTAATATTGTAATTAGCGATTCATCAACGGCATACTCATATCCTGGTGTAAATGGAACAGATTATATATTATCGGTTGAAGATCACAAAGGATGTGAAGCAATTGATTCTCTAAGAGTTGAGTGGAATTTAAATATATTAAACTTTAATAATGTTAGTGTAGTAAGTGCTTCTTGCTATGGTGATTCATCAGGTTCAGTTGTAATGTCTGTCGATACAACCACTGGTTTTCCACCTTATTCATATTTGATTGATGGAGTAGTAACAACAGACACAGTATTCAATCTTCCACAAGGAAATTATACTTTAACACTAGCTGACAGCATAGGTTGTATATCAGATGATTATAATGTGAGTATTTTACAACCTGATTCCCTTTATGCGTGCGGTATGGATACCAACAAAGTAGCAGTTTTATTGGATTCGTTTACGATGTCTTTTGATAGTAGTTACAGCCACACAACACAAGTTAGTACAATGCCTGGTCTTGAGTATATGTTTAGGGTAAGTGGAGTTTTTGGAGACACATTATTTGTAAATTATATGGACGCTGCATATACATATAACGTCGCTCCACCAATAGCTCATAGCTATAACCCGTGGCAATTTAACGGTGATTCTACAATTAGACCAATTCCTGACATTTTTAATCCTAACCACGTTTATGAATATTATTTTATTGGAGATGGTAACTCGCAAACGTTTACTTACGAAGATTTAGCTGGAGATTATCTTGGATCTGGTGGACAATTAAACTTTGAATTTTATAAGTTAGTTTGTCCAGTCAAAGATACGTCTTACTCTTGCTTTGGTGATAGTACAGCAACAGCATCAGTTTACCCAAATGGAGGAATTCCTTTTGATCCAGATGGACTATCTAATTCAGGAGATGAATATTATAAATATGAGTGGACTGGGGCAGGTGGAACGATATGGTCAACTAGTCAAACTGCAAATAATTTGCCAGCTGGAAATTATACAGTAACAATTACTGACAGCCTTGGATGTACCTATGAAAGAGAATTACTAGTTCTTCAATCAGCTACTCCATTAAATATTGATACAATCAGCCAAATAAATGTTGCATGTAAAAGTGATTCAACAGGTGAAATTTTAGCTGTTGTTTCTGGAGGATTCGGTTCCAATGTTGCAGTTCTAGTTTCAGGTAATGACACAATTTATTTACAAACAGATATAGCTGACACAATTCTAATTACAAATTTAAAGTCAGGCTTATACGACCTTTACGTTTTTGATACGATTCCAAACAGTATATATGGATTGTATGGTTGTCCACAGCAAGCTCAAATTTTTATTGATGAGCCACAGAATGAACTAACTTCAACAGTAAACTTGTTGGAGAATGTCATATGTTTTGGAGATTCAACAGGTAAGGCTATTTCAAATGTCCAAGGTGGGCAGTTCCCATATATCTATGCATGGGATAATGGAGATTCAACACAAATTAATAGCAATCTTTGGGCAGGATGGCAAGGTGTGACCTTTACTGACGCCAACAATTGTACGTTAAGAGATAGTATAGAAATTATTAATGTTAATCCTGAAATACAAGGGTTTGTTTCAATTCTACAGAATGTATCATGCTTTAATGGATGTGATGGTATTGCACAACTTTCTTCAACTGGAGGAGTGCTACAACACAATTATTTCTGGGATAATGGTCAAACATACTTTGGAAGTGGTCCTGATACTGCTTATAGCCTTTGCTATGGAGGACATGACATAATAATTGAAGATATGGAGGGTTGTAGAAAAATTGTAGAATTTACAATTAATCAGCCTACTGAAATTTTTGCTCAAGCGACAATGGTTCAGCCAGTACAATGTTTCGGATTTGATGATGGCATGGCATATGGAACAGCTACTGGTGGTACGCCTCCCTACACTTATGTTTGGGATAGTATAAATGGTCAAAGTGGGCAAAATGCTATCAACTTAACACCGGGAGTTCATGTTTTATATGTTACAGATAGCAAAGGATGTACTGCTCAAGATACTGTAGTTATTACAGAACCTGCAGAGCTTATAGTTTCAATTGATGATACCATGACGGTATATTCATACTGTTCAGGAACTAATTCTGGACAACTGTGTGCAGTTGCCTCTGGCGGTACAACTCCTTATAATTATGTTTGGAACGATCCACTTGGTCAACAAGGCTCTTGTGCGTTTAATTTACAAGCTGATTTCTATACAGTAATAGTAATGGACGATAGAAATTGTATTGCAACAACTTCTTTTGATTTAGATTCAATAACTAATTCAATGACTTCAGCAGGAGTATCAACATCACAAAATGACGTAACATGCTTTGGATTATACGACGGATCAATTACTATTAATTTAGTTACTGGTGGGGTACCTGGATATTCTTACCAGTGGACTGGTCCTTCGGGATACACTTCAACAGATTCATCTATATCTTCTCTTTATTCAGGAAGCTATGCTTGTGTAATAACTGATACAAATGGATGCGCAGTAACTATTAATACTGAACTCAATCAGCCGGATCAGTTAGAATACAACACCTACAACGTTGCTGATGTTTCTTGTTTTGGAGCATGTAATGGTCAAATTTGGGTTGATGTCGAGGGCGGAACGTGGCCATACTATTATGATTTTTCAGAAACTGGAACTTTCCCAATCGCAGCAGCTAATAAAGTTCAATTGATTTCAGATACTTTAATTAAAGATTTATGTACAGGACAGCATAGTATTTATATTACTGATGCTAACAACTGTGTTGGAACTGTACAGTGGGGTGGGACATGGCAAGAGTTTGTTGACTCTGGAGTTGTTGTTGTTAACGACAACATAAATACTGTTGATGCTACTTGCTTCAATTCAAATGATGGATATGCTTGGATTCCTTGGCCAGGGCCTAATCCTTTATTTACATATACGTGGGAAACAGATCCAATAACATCAACTATTGATACAGGCTCGTCTACAAACTTACTATTCCCTGGAAATTATAATTTAGTTGCTCATTATTCTGACAGTGCGAATTTTGGTCAAGTATACAGTGGATGTGATGTAGCTCTTCCTTTTACAATTTCTGGTCCTCCAGCAATTGTTTCAGGTGGAATAGTAACTGATGTAACTTGCTATACTGATACTGATGGTCAAATTACATTAAACCCTAGTGGGGGTACAGGAAATTTTTCATTCCTATGGGACACAACAACATCTGTTCCAATAGGTTCAAATCAGATTAATAGTCAAAATTTAAATAATCTACAACCAGGAACTTACACAGTGACAATAACTGATGCCAATGGTTGCGATATAACACAAAATTTTGATGTTCTTGAACCAGATGCTCTAACAAATGATTTTATAAATGTTTCTGATGTTACTTGCTTTAATCTTCAAGATGGTTCTGTTACATCACAGCCTGATGGAGGTACTCCAGGATATTCATTTAGCTGGTCACCGAGTGGAGGTAATGCTGCTATTGCAAATAATTTAACTGCTGGAACTTACACTTTAACGGTTACTGATGCTAATGGTTGTCAAGGACAATTTAGTGTTGATGTAAATCAACCTGACCAAATTATTGCATCAACTGATGCCAACGCGTTTTATGGTGAGGACCAAAATGGAAATCCATACAACATCTCTTGCATTGGCTTGAGTGATGGTTCTGCAATCGTAACAAATGGAGGTGGACTTAGTCCTATTACTTACAGTTGGGTTGATGCAACTGGAAATGTTGTTTCAACAAATGCAAATACTGGAAATATTTTAAGTGCTGGTAATTATACTATAACGGTAACTGACGCCAACGGTTGTTCTGAGATTGACAATATAACTTTGATTGAACCAACTCAATTATTAGCTAATCCAACAGAAAGTGGCGACATTAGCAATTTTCCTGGAGCATTTGATATTTCATGTAAAGGAGAATCGGATGGATGGATTGAGTTAGATCCCTCAGGAGGTGTTGCTAATTCAGGAGGTATTTATCAATACAGTTGGAATGGAAGTATTAATGGTCCAATGAACATGAGCTCAATATATAATGTGACTGCAGGTAATTATTCAGTAACTGTAACTGATGCTAATGGTTGTTCAATAACAGAAACATTTAACCTGGATGAACCAGCTGACGATTTTGTTGCAACTGTTGATTTTGTAAATTACACTGGACCTCAAAAAGCACCTTATCAAGTTGATTTTATAGACAATACATCCACTTTGAACAACGATCTAATCAATCATTACTGGTATTGGTCAGTAAATGAATCAGTTGATAGTTACTTAAACTCCAATCAACAGACATTTACCAACACTTTTAATACAGTTGGTGACAACTTTGTTTACGTAATAGTTGAAAATACAATTTCAGGCTGCACAGATTCATTAACATTTAATGTAGAGGTACAAGGTATTGATGACCCAATTAATAATGTTTTCACACCAAACGGGGATGGAATTAACGACACTTATGACTTTGGTGAGCATGCAATGAGTGTGTTTAATGTCGAAATTTACAATAGATGGGGTGAGACAGTATTTTCTTGGGAAGGAGAGAAAAAAGCATGGGATGGTAAAGGTTACGATGGACAAATGCTTCCTGAAGGAGTTTATTTCTATGTAATGGAAGCTGAAGGAATAGACGGAGAATTTTACAGCGAGAAAGGTACTGTTACTTTAATTAGATAATTCTATTTTTAATCTAATGAAAAGAATTCTATTATACTTTTTTCTGCTTTTTGTATTAAAAAATTCATATAGTCAGATAATTCTCACAAATGATACCACAGTTTGTGGTATGCAGAATTTGGATTTGTATGCGATTAGTGCGTCAGTAGATTCATTAGTTACAGATGATACCTATACTCAAACTATAAACTTAGGCTTTGATTTTGATTTCTATGGTGTCACATATAATAAAATGCTTATTTCATCAAATGGATATGTAACATTTGATACAACAAGCGCAGGTGGTTATTCACCATGGGCGATAAACGCGGCTATCCCAAATCCAGGAACACCACCAGAGAATTCAATTATGGTTACTTGGCAAGATACAGATCCTGGAGTTGCTGGTGCAATTTATTTTGGCTCTTATGGTGCTGCACCAAATAGAGTTTATGTAGTTACTTGGTGTGGTTTGGCAATGTTTTCATGCAATAGTTTGATATACACCTCGCAACTTAGAATGTATGAGGGCTCAAACAAAATTGAAATGTATCTGCAAGATAAACCTCTCTGTGCAACCTGGAATGCAGGAGCAGCAGTGCAGGGCTTAGTAGATGCAACTAGTACTAATTTTGATATAGTTAATGACCCTGTTCAATTTTTAGATAGAAATTTTCCACTAAACTGGACAGCGACGAATGAAGGATGGGAATTTGTTCCTAATGGTGTAAATTCCTACAACATAAGTCCAATACCTTTTGTATCTGTTGCTGCAGGTTCAACCACTTGGACTGATGGCTTTGGAAACATAGTTGGATATGGAGATTCAATAACTGTTATGCCACTTTCTACAACCACATACTATGCAACAATGACAAGTCAGTGCTCTGGTACAATAGTTGACTCAATAACAATCACAGTTGGTTCTGGAATACAATCAAATTTAATTACTGAAAATACTAGCTGTTCTGGAGATGATGGTAAAGTTACTGTTACTCCTGATTTAGTAACTTCTCAGCCACCTTGGAATATAAATCTATTAGACCTTAATGGAAACATCATACAAAGTCAGCAAAATGTTTTTACCTCTTACATTTTTTCAGGTTTATATCCAGGTACATACATCGCACAAATTATAGAGCCAGTATCAGGATGCTCTGGCACAAAGAGCTTCATTATTAATCAAGATTCTATAGCTTTACAAATTGCTAGCGTTCCAACAAATGTAAGTTGTTACAATGGAAATGACGGAGAAATAGCTGTTCAAGTTATTAATGGTGCGCCACCATTTACATTCTATCTTAATAACCAAATCAATACGAATCCATACCCTTATGATAGTGTTTTTTCTAATCTTTCATCAGGAAGTTATTTCATAACTGTCACTGATGATAATAATTGCTCCATAAGAGATACTATTTCAATTGATTCTCCCACCTATCCTTTAAGAGCAATAGCCCAATCTAAAGTACCTGTTTGTAGCGGATCAACAACTGGACCAATTATTGCATTGGGAGCAGGAGGAACCCCACCATACAGCTATGAATGGTTTGACTACAATTTTAATAGTTTGTCTAATGACGATAGTTTATTTAATGTTTCTACTGGTAGTTATTTTGTAGAAATTATGGATGTAAACGGATGCGATACTTTCACTACAGTACAAGTTATATCCTCACAGCTTCCATTGACAGCCTCACCACAGATTTATGGTGTTTCATGTCAAGGTGATAGTACTGGTATGATCATAGCAGATGGAGGAGGTAGTTTCCCCCCTTATAAATACTACTGGAAGGATTCTAGCGGAGATACTATAAGATATACAGGATATATGATAGGAAGAGACACATTGAGAGATCTTCCTGCAGGAAGTTATAGGCTACATATTTATGATTCACAAGATTGTTTTGAAGATTATATATTAACAGTAGGAGAACCTGCAACGAGCCTAACAATAGATAGTTTATTAACTGTTTCAGATATTGCTTGTCATGGAGATAGTGTAGGTAGCGCGAGAATGTTTGTAAGCGGAGGTATGCCTAACTACTCATATGTTTGGGAAAGCGGAGAGACTGGTTTAGTAGCTACATCTCTCAAGGCTGGCTATAACACTGTGTCTGTTACAGATGACTGGGGTTGTACAGTAGAGGATAGTATTCAAATTAATGAGAACCCTCTGATTGAGTCAACAGTTAGTGTTGTTCAGAATGTAAGTTGTTATGGTAATTCTGACGGTATTGCAAGTGTTACTTCATCAGGAGGCATTCCATCATATATATATTTCTGGAGTAATGGCCATACAGGCTTTAGTATGCCAGATACAGCATATAATCTACTATTTGGAAGTTATTATGTTACTACCAGAGATGCTTTAGGTTGTGAAGTTATAGATAGTATAGATATAAGTCAACCAGAACCTTTATCAATGGAGGCTAGTGAGATAGAGTGGATTTCTTGCTATGGAGCAAATGATGGATTGGCAAATGCATATGCTTGGGGAGGTACAGCTCCTTATACCTTTACATGGCTGCCAAACGGGCAACAAGGAGATACTGTAAACACATTAACTCCAGGTATACACACAGTTACTGTTACTGATGCAAAAGGCTGTACAGCAAGTGATACAGTATTTATAAATGAGCCTTTTGAGCTATTTGTAGACATAGATGATGCACAGACCGTTTTAGCTTATTGTGTAGGAGTTAATACTGCTTCACTCACAGCTATTGCATCTGGAGGAACACCTGGTTATTCTTATCAATGGGATGATAATAGTGTTGCTCCTCAAACAACATCAGTAGCAACAGATTTATTTGCAGGAGTTTATACAATTACAGTTACAGATTCTAGAGGTTGTACAGTTACAGATTCTAGAGATATAGATACAGTTACAAATACAATGAATGCACATATTACTGCATTAAATCAGTATAACGGAGGCCATCACGTAAGTTGTTATGGCGCAAATGATGGAAAAGTATATGTGTCGGCTTCAGGAGCACATGAACCTTATTCTTACCAATGGTTTGGTCCTTCAGGCTTTAGTGGTAGTAACGACACTATTAATCAACTTGCTGCAGGTATATACTCTGTGAATGTTAGTGATACAAATAATTGTATGGTAAATACGAGTATACATGTTACTGAGCCATTAAATCTATTATATAGTGTTCATTCCTCCACTGCTGAGACATGTCTTGGTTCTTGTGATGGAACAGTTTCATTACAATTATCAGGTGGTACTGCTCCTTACGTAGGTATTTTTACTAATAATGTAACTGGACATATTGGATCAAGCTCTATGCCTAATGATAGCTTGATTACTAATGTTTGTTCTGGTAGTCATAGTATTACACTAACTGATGCTAATGGTTGCTCTAGTGCTATAATCAACGGAGGTAACAATCAGGTCGTTGTTCCATTTGCATTGTCAACAACAGCGTCTATTGATTTTTCTTCTGTGGTAAATGTATTGTGTAACTCATCTGCTACTGGCTCTGTAAGTGCTTTAAACCCAATTACAAATAATACAAACTACTCTTACTCTTGGGAAAATGTAAATAACCCTGGAGTTACAGTTTCAAGTACTACTGCAGCATCAAACTTAATTGCTGGCACTTATGTTTTATTAGCACATTATTCTGATTCAAATAATTTAAATCTAATATACCCAGGATGTACATCATCAGATACTGTTACTATTTCGGAGCTACCAGCTGTTGAAATTTCAAGTAATGGAATAGTTGCAGCGGATTGCTTTGGAGCAAGTACTGGTAGTATTAACGCAGCAGTCTCTGGTGGAACACCGCCTTATACTTTTAGTTGGCTGCCTAGCGGTGGAAGTTCGAACTTAGCTAGCAATTTAAGTGCAGGTACGTATACGCTGAATGTATTAGACGCTAATCAGTGTTCTGATGTAGATACTTTTATGGTATCACAGCCAGATGTTCTAAATGTTAGTATCACTGAGAATAATTATTTGTTGAGCGTATCTTCCTTAACAGGAGGAGTACCTCCTTACTCATATTCTTGGAGAGAATCTTCAACACCAAATGTTTCAATACAAGGAGGGACTTCATTTTTAGTAACAGAAGGAGGAAATTATTATGTAATAATAACGGATGCCAATGGATGTACACAGACATCTAATTCTGTGTTGTTTAATGAGACAAGCATTGGAGAAGCTGCAATAAGTGAGATAAAAATATATCCGAACCCATTTAGAGATGAAGCTACGATTGATTTAGGAACATCAGTATCGGACGTAGTCGTAAGGGTAATGGATATATATGGAAAAGTTATAGAAATAATAGAAACAAAGAATAGAGATAAGGTTTTAATAAAGTCTAGAAACAAGGCTAAAGGAACCTATTTTGTGGAGATAGAAATAGATGAAGATCAAATATTCTACAAGAAAATTTCAATTAAGTAATTTAGTTACGTAATTTTTTCATTTCATTTCATAATTTACTGTTTAAACGTTCAAAGCAAAAAAATCACTAAAGTATTTCATCTTTTATGAATAAATTGCTAAATTTGCCGGCCTTTAAAAATAAAAATATATGCCAACTATACAGCAACTAGTTAGAAAAGGAAGGGTTTCTTTGAAGAAAAAGAGCAAGTCTTTAGCACTGAACTCTTGTCCTCAAAGAAGGGGAGTTTGTACTAGAGTATATACTACGACGCCGAAAAAACCTAATTCAGCGTTAAGAAAAGTTGCCAGAGTAAGATTAACAAACGGTAATGAAGTAAATGCATACATTGGAGGTGAGGGTCACAATTTACAAGAATACTCTGTTGTTTTGGTTAGAGGAGGAAGGGTTAAAGATTTACCTGGTGTAAGATATCACATCGTTAGAGGTGCACTTGACACATCTGGTGTAAGTGAAAGAACACAAAGAAGATCAAAGTATGGTGCTAAACGAGAAAAAAAATAATTAAATGAGAAAGAAAAGAGCGAAAAAAAGATATTTAACTCCTGACTCAAAGTTTAACAGTCAACTAGCTACAAGATTTGTCAATAATATCATGCTTGATGGCAAAAAAAATGTAGCTTTTAAAATTTTTTATGAAGCATTAGATGGGGTTTCTCTGAAAATTGATGACTCGGAAAGTATTAAAGTTTGGGAAAAAGCTCTTGAAAATGTCATGCCACATGTTGAAGTTAGAAGCAGAAGAATAGGTGGAGCAACTTTTCAAATCCCTCATCCAATTAGAGAAGACAGAAGAATATCTCTTGCAATGAAGTGGATGATTAATGCTGCAAGAAACAGAAATGAAAAAACAATGAGCCAAAGGCTTGCGTCCGAAATTGTCGCAGCTTACAAAGAAGAGGGAGCTTCGTTTAAGAAAAAACAAGATACTCACAAGATGGCTGAAGCTAACAAAGCATTTTCACATTTTAGATTTTAATTGATATGGCTAGAGATTTAAAATATACAAGAAATATTGGTATTGCAGCTCACATTGATGCAGGTAAAACAACTACCACGGAAAGAATTTTGTATTATGGTGGTGTAAATCATAAAATTGGAGAAGTACATGATGGTGCTGCAACAATGGATTGGATGGAGCAAGAACAGGAGAGAGGTATCACAATTACTTCCGCAGCAACCACTCTTAATTGGCCATATAGAGGTACAGATTACCATGTCAACATCATTGATACTCCAGGACACGTCGATTTTACTGTTGAAGTAAATAGATCTTTAAGAGTCCTAGATGGTTTAGTATTTTTATTTTCAGCAGTTGATGGTGTAGAGCCTCAATCTGAAACAAACTGGAGATTAGCAAATAATTATAACGTACCTAGAATAGGTTTCGTTAACAAAATGGATAGACAAGGATCTAATTTCTTAAACGTATGTAAGCAAGTTAAAGAGATGTTAGGTTCTCATGCTTTACCATTACAAATTCCAATTGGAAATGAAGCGGATTTTAAAGGAGTTGTGGACTTAATTAATTTTAAAGGCATTGTTTGGAACGAAGAAGATCAAGGAATGACATTTAAAGAAGTTGAAATTCCTAGTGAAGTATTAGATGAAGCTAGAGAGTACCGCTCAAAGTTATTAGAAGCAGTTGCTGAATTTGATGATAACTTACTTGAAAAATATTTTGAGGATGAGAACTCTTTAACTGAAAGAGAGATATTAGATGCACTAAGAGAAGCAACAATTTCTGGTAAAGTTGTTCCTATGATGTGTGGCTCAGCTTTCAAAAACAAAGGTGTACAAACTATGCTAGATATGGTTATGGAAATTTTACCTTCTCCTTTGGATGTAGAAGCAATTGAAGGCACAAACCCTAAATCTGGAGATGAAGAAAAAAGAAAACCAGATGCAAATGAACCCTTTGCAGCTCTCGCATTTAAAATTGCTACTGACCCCTATGTTGGTAGATTATGTTTCACAAGAGCATACTCTGGTACCTTAAATTCAGGTACTTATGTAATGAATACTAGATCAGGGTCAAAAGAGAGAATTTCCAGAATTTATCAAATGCACTCTAATAAGCAAAATCAGATTAATTCTTTACAAGCTGGCGATATCGCAGCACTAGTTGGTTTTAAGGATATCAAAACAGGCGATACACTCTGTGCAGAAAACGCACCCATTGTACTTGAATCAATGGATTTTCCAGATCCAGTTATCGGAGTTGCAATTGAGCCTAAAACTCAAAAAGATCTTGATAAGCTTGGAGTTGCTTTAGGTAAATTAGCGGAGGAGGATCCCACGTTTACTGTCAAAACTGACGAAGATTCTGGACAAACTATCATTTCCGGTATGGGAGAATTGCATTTAGATATCATTATTGATAGATTAAGAAGAGAATTTAGTGTAGAATGTAATCAAGGTGCGCCACAGGTCGCTTACAAGGAGGCAATTACCTCTGCTGTAAACCACAGAGAAATATACAAAAAACAATCAGGTGGTAGAGGAAAATTTGCGGATATACAATTTGAGATCTCTCCTGTTGACAGTGATTTTGAAGGCGAAGGCCTTCAATTCGTAAATGAAATTAAAGGAGGAAATATTCCCAAAGAATTCATTCCCTCTGTTGAAAAAGGATTCAAAATGGCCATGGTTAACGGTGTTTTAGCTGGTTACCCTCTTAACAGCATGAAGGTTAGATTATATGATGGTTCATATCATGATGTTGATTCTGATCAACTATCATTCGAACTCTGTGCTCAGATAGCATTCAAAGCTGCTGCAAAGCAAGCAGCTCCATCTTTGCTGGAGCCAATTATGAAATTAAGTGTTGTTACGCCTGAGGAAAGTATGGGAGATGTCATTGGAGACTTAAATAGAAGAAGGGGGCAAGTTGAAGGTATGGATGACAAAGCTGGTTCAAAAGTAGTTAGTGCAAAAGTTCCCCTTTCTGAAATGTTTGGTTACATAACAGATTTGAGAACTATTACATCTGGTAGGGCCACATCCACAATGGAGTTTTTTAAATTCGATGATGCACCCAAAAACATAGCAGAGGAGGTTATAGCGAATGTTAACGGTTCAAACGCAAAATAATATGGCACAAAAGGTAAGAATAAAATTAAAATCATTTGATCACAACCTAGTTGATCAATCCGCTGAGAAAATTGTCAAAACAGTTAAAAATTCAGGTGCTGTAATAAGTGGTCCTGTTCCACTTCCTACTCACAAAAGAATCTATACTGTTTTAAGATCTCCTCATGTCAATAAGGAGTCAAGAGAACAGTTCCAATTATCCAATCACAAAAGACTAATGGATATATATAGTTCTTCGTCGAAAACAATTGATGCTCTGATGAAGCTTGAGCTACCCAGTGGTGTTGATGTTGAAATTAAAGTAATATAAGATGGCTGGATTAATTGCAAAGAAAATTGGTATGACGTCTATTTTTGATGAAAGTGGAAAAAATATTGCTTGCACCATAATTGAAGCTGGTCCCTGTGTTGTAACTCAACTTAAAACATTTGAAAAAGATGGATACAAGGCAGTACAGTTAGGTTTTGGTCAAAAGAAAACCAAAAATATCAATAAAGCTAAACTTGGGCATTTAAAGAAATCAAAAACTAAAAACTTAAATAAGTTAGTTGAGTTTAATTTTGACAATGAGCCAGAGCTCGGATCTGAGTTAAAAGTGGATTTGTTTAATGTGGGTGATTATGTTACAGTTACAGGAAACTCAAAAGGCAAAGGATTTCAGGGCGTAGTAAAAAGACATGGTTTTGCTGGTGTTGGTGATGCCACACATGGTCAGCATAATAGAATGAGAGCACCTGGGTCAATAGGAGCTGCTTCATATCCAGCTAAAGTTTTTAAGGGAATGAGGATGGCAGGACAAATGGGAAATCAGAGAGTCAAAGTTGAGAATTTAGAGGTTTTGAATATTGATATTGAAAAAAACATAATTGTTGTTAAAGGTGCAGTTCCTGGCTTTAACAATTCTTTTATTTTAATTGAAAAGTAATGGTATTAGACGTATATAACATAAAAGGAAAAAAAACTAAAAAGCAGGTTAAATTACCAAAAGAAATTTTTGGTATTTCTCCTAACGAGCATGCTGTTTATTTAGACGTCAAACAATATTTGGCATCACAAAGATTAGGTACTCATAAGTCTAAAGAAAGAGGAGAAGTAAAAGGAAGCAGAAGAAAGTTGAGAAAGCAGAAGGGCAGTGGAGCTGCTAGAGTTGGTGATATAAAAAATCCAATTTTTAGAGGAGGAGGAAGAGTTTTTGGTCCTAAGCCAAGAAAATATCAATTGAAGTTGAACAAAAAAGTAAAGAGTCTGGCTAAAAAATCGGTATTCTCATCCCTTTTCACTAAGTCTAACATTATTGTAATTGAAGACTACAAAATGGATAAACCAAGTACTAAGGCTTACAACCAGATTTTAGAAAACTTCGGTATAGATAATCAAAAAACGTTATTGACAACTAATGACAATTGTAAAAATATTTATCTCTCGAGCAGAAATCTCAAAAAATCAGATGTTGCACAAATTGAAAATGTTAACACATATCAATTAATGAATGCAAACAAGTTGATTATGATGGAATCTTCTATTAAAAATTTAACAGAATTATTAAAATAGTTTTATGAGCATTGTAAAAAAGCCTGTAGTAAGCGAAAAAATGACAGATTTAACCGAAAAGTTAAACAGATATGCTTTTGTTGTTGATCTAAAAGCAAATAAAGTGCAAATAAAAAATGAGATTGAAAAATTATACGATGTCAAAGTACATTCAGTTAAAACTATGATTTGCATTGGTAAAACTAGGGTTAGAGGCACAAAATCTGGAATGATAAAAGGAAAAACTTCGAAATACAAAAAAGCTATAATTAAGCTTAATGAAGGAGAAACGATTGATATATATAGCAATATTTAAAAATTAGAGATGCCAGTTAGAAAAATAAAACCAACTACTCCAGGTCAAAGACACAAACTTGTTGTTTCTTTTGATACTCTCACCAAGAACGAGCCAACAAAGAGCTTACTTAAACCAAATAAAAAAAGTGGTGGTAGAAATTCTAGAGGTAAAATGACAATTCAATATGTTGGTGGTGGTCACAAGAGAAAGTATAGAATAATTGATTTTAAAAGAGATAAAAAGAATATACCAGCTAAGGTAGATTCTATCGAATACGACCCTAATAGAACCTCTTTCATATCATTGTTAAAATATGTTGACGGAGAAAAGAGATACATAATTGCCCCTGATGGTCTTAAAGTAGGTGACGAAGTTATTTCATCTGAAAATGCTCCTATCAAAGTAGGAAACACTTTACCATTATCTAAAATTCCATTGGGTTCAGTAATCCATAATCTTGAGCTCTATCCTGGCTCTGGAGCTAAAATTGCTAGAAGTGCTGGTTCATCTGCACAACTTATGGCTAGAGAAGGTAAGTATGCTACTATTAAGTTAGTGTCTGGTGAAGTAAGAAAAATCCTCATAACCTGCTTAGCTACTCTAGGCTCAGTTTCAAATTCAGAACATCAGCTTCAAGTATCTGGTAAAGCAGGAAGATCAAGGTGGAAAGGTAGAAGGCCAAGGGTAAGAGCCACTGTAAAAAATCCGGTTGATCACCCAATGGGTGGAGGTGAAGGTAAACATTCAGGTGGTATCCCTAGAAGCAAAAATGGTATACCAGCAAAAGGTTACAAAACAAGAAGCAAGAAAAAGAAGTCTGATATTTATATTATTGAAAGAAGAAAAAAGTAAAATATGGCTAGATCATTAAAAAAAGGACCTTTTGTTCATTACAAGTTACAAAGAAAAATTGATGAATTAAATGAATCAGGAAAAAGTAGTGTAATAAAGACTTGGTCGAGAGCTTCAATGATCACTCCAGACTTTGTTGGAAAAACAATAGCAGTACACAATGGAAGACAATTTGTACCTGTTTATGTTACAGAAAACATGGTAGGACATAAGCTCGGTGAATTTTCACCAACTAGAACATTTAGAGGCCATTCAGGAAACAAAAAATAGACATGGGAGCAAGAAAAAGAAATAAAGCACAAGAGTTAAAAAAGGTAAATAAAAATTTAGCATTTGCTAAGCTCATTAATTGTCCTACATCTCCAAGAAAAATGAGATTAGTTGCAGATTTAGTAAGAGGTATGAATGTTGAATCAGCTTTGACTGAATTAAAATTTAATCCAAAAGAAGCTTCAAGAAGACTTGAAAAGCTGTTATTATCTGCTATATCAAATTGGGAAACTAAAAACGAGGGGAAAAGTATAGACCAAAGTGACTTATTTATCTCAGAAATAAAAGTTGATGGTGGAAGAATGCTTAAAAGAATACAACCTGCACCACAAGGAAGAGCTCACAGAATTAGGAAAAGGTCTAATCATGTGACATTAGTAATAGATTCAAGAAATAAAAAATAAATAATGGGACAAAAAACAAATCCAATTGGAAACAGATTAGGCTTCATCAGAGGATGGGAGTCTAACTGGTATGGTGGCAAAGATTTTGGTGATAAATTAGCTGAGGATAACAAGATTAGAGACTATTTAAAAGTTAGATTGTCGAAGGCTAGTGTTTCAAAAATTGCAATTGAAAGAACTTTGAAGTTAATAACCATCACAATACATACTGCAAGGCCTGGTATCATCATCGGTAAAGGGGGGCAAGAAGTTGAAACTTTGAAAGAAGAACTAAAAAAGATTACTAAAAAAGATATTCAAATCAATATTTTTGAGATCAAAAGACCTGAGCTTGAAGCAACATTAGTTGCAGAAAATATTTCTAGACAAATTGAGGGTAGAGTCTCTTACAAAAGAGCAATAAAAATGGCTATCGCTTCAACTATGAGAATGGGAGCTGAAGGAATTAAAGTTTTAATTTCAGGCAGATTAAACGGAGCAGAAATGGCCAGATCCGAGATGTATAAAGACGGAAGAACTCCCCTTCATACTTTTAGAGCAGATATTGATTACTCAATTTCAGAAGCCAGTACCACATATGGAAAAATTGGAGTTAAAGTTTGGATTTGTAGAGGAGAAGTATATGGAAAAAGAGATTTAATGTTACATTTTAAAACTCCTAATAAAAAAGAATCAAAATTTAATAGAAGAAAGTAATTATGTTACAGCCAAAAAAGACAAAATATAGAAAAATGCAAAAAGGCAAAATGAAAGGTAATGCTGGTAGAGGGACAACTCTTGCGTTTGGCTCTTTTGGAATAAAAGCTTTGGATGAGTGCTGGATAACAGCCAGACAAATCGAAGCTGCGCGTATAGCTGTTACAAGATACATGAAAAGACAAGGACAAGTTTGGATTAGAATCTTTCCTGATAAGCCAATTACAAAAAAGCCTGCTGAGGTCAGAATGGGTAAAGGAAAAGGTTCTCCAGAATATTGGGCTGCGACAGTTAAGCCAGGAAGAGTTTTGTTTGAATGTGAAGGTGTTGACTTTGAAACAGCAAAGGAAGCTTTAAGATTAGCTGCTCAAAAGCTTCCAATTAAAACAAAATTTATAGTAAGTAGAGAATTTATAAAGTAATATGAAAGCGAAAGTGTTAAAAGAAATGCCAATAAATGAACTAAACGATTTACTAGTTAGTGAAAAGGATAAACTTATTAGTTTGAAACTAAGCCACAGTGTTTCGCCATTAGAGAATCCTCAACAAATTAAATTTATTCGTAGAAATATTGCAAGAATATTGACAGAGTTGGGTTCTAGGCAAAAAAGTAATAAAGAAAATTAATCTATGACAGAAAGAAATTTAAGAAAAGAAAGAATTGGGCTTGTAACTAGTAACAAGATGGATAAATCTATCGTTGTTTCGATACAAAGAAGAGTAAAACATCCACTATACGGGAAGTTTGTGAAAATGACTTCCAAGTTTATAGCTCATGATAAGAACAATGATTGTAACGAAGGAGACAAAGTAAAAATAATGGAAACAAGACCCTTAAGTAAAAGAAAAAACTGGAGGTTAGTTGAAATAATAGAAAGAGCAAAATAATGATACAGCAGGAATCAAGATTAAAAGTAGCTGACAACAGTGGAGCAAGAGAAATACTCTGCATTAGAGTCTTGGGTGGTACGAGAAAAAGATATGCTTCACTTGGAGATCAGATTGTCGGAACTGTAAAGGTTGCTACATCATCTGGAAATGTAAAAAAAGGTCAAGTAGTGAAAGCAGTTATTGTTAGAACAAAAAAAGAAAGAAGAAGAAAGGATGGATCATACATTAGATTCGATGATAATGCGTGCGTGATCATTGATGAGAATAAACAAATGAAGGGAACTAGAGTTTTTGGACCTGTTGCACGTGAGTTAAGAGATAATGATTTTATGAAGTTGGTTTCACTAGCACCTGAAGTACTATAAATATGAAAAAACTTAATATTAAAAAAAATGATACTGTTCTAGTTTTAGCTGGTTCCAGTAAAGGTAAAAGAGGAAAAGTAGTAAAGGTTTTACCAAAACTATCAAGAATTATAGTTGAAGGTGTTAATGTTGTTTCTAAGCATACTAAGCCAAATGCTGCCAATCCTGATGGAGGTATTATTAAAAAAGAACTACCAATTCATTATTCAAATGTTGCTTTAATAGATCCAAAATCTGGTAATCCTTGCAAAGTTGGAAAAAAAATGAATGAAAAATCGAAAAAGTTCGATAGGTATAATAAAAAAACAGGAGAATTCATAAGCTAATGGACTATACACCTAGACTAAAGAAAAAATATAATGATGAAATAGTTTCTACTTTAAAAGGAAACTACAAATCAGTAATGCAAGTACCTAAGTTGGTTAAAATTATAATCAATCAAGGAGTTGGAAAAGGAAGCTCTGACAAAAAGCTAATTGATTTTGCTCAAAAAGAAATTACATTAATTTCTGGACAGAAGGCAATGATAACAAAATCTAGAAAGGATATTTCTAATTTTAAGCTGAGAAAAGGTATGCCAGTTGGTGTCAAAGTAACTCTCAGAGGAGATAGAATGTATGAATTTTTAGATAGATTAATCACAGCAGCACTTCCAAGAGTTAGAGATTTTAAAGGAATATCTCCAAAGGGATTTGACGGTAGAGGTAATTATACTTTAGGTATTAAGGAACAAATTGCTTTTCCTGAAATAAGTATAGATAGGGTAAATAACATTACTGGCATGGACATAACGTTTGTAACCAATGCTACATCAGATGAAGATGCAAGAAAATTATTAACGGAGTTAGGTTTACCATTTAAAATTAAAAATTAGAATTATGGCAAAAGAATCAATGAAAGCTCGAGAAGTAAAAAGAGAGAAGTGTGTCGAAAGATATGCTGAAAAAAGAGCAGCTTTGAAAGCAGCTGGAGATTACGTTGGATTACAAAAGCTTCCAAGAAACGCGTCACCAGTTAGAAAACATAACAGATGTAAAATAACTGGTAGACCAAAGGGATATATGAGACAATTTGGAATTTCTAGAGTAAAATTTAGAGAAATGGCAAATTTTGGTTTAATACCTGGTGTAAAAAAAGCCAGCTGGTAAAAGATAAAAATATGATAACAGATCCAATAGCAGATTTTTTGACAAGAATTAGAAATGCTCAAATGGCAGGTCACAAAGTAGTTGATATTCCATCCTCAAATCTTAAGAAAAAAATTACTGAGATACTTTTTGATCAGGGATATATAGCTAACTACAGATTTGATGACAACTCTAACTATCAAGGAGTTATTAAAATTGCTCTAAAATATGATAAATTTAAGATTCCAGCGATTAAGAATCTCACTAGAATTAGCAAGCCGGGTTTAAGAAAATATGTTAATAATGATAGTGTTCCTAGAGTAATTAATGGACTTGGTATTGCTATTCTTTCAACATCCAAAGGAGTTATCACAGATAAGAAAGCAAGAGAATTAAAAATTGGAGGAGAAGTCCTCTGTCATGTATATTAATTATGTCTAGAATAGGAAATAGTATTATAAAAATACCTGAAGGAGTTACATTAGATTTCACAAATGGTTTACTTACTACAAAAGGTAAACTTGGTGAACTCTCACTTAACATTGATAGCAATATAAATATTGATATTAGTGAACAAGAGATTAAATTAACACGCAAAAGTGATAGTAATGAGATAAAATCTATGCATGGTCTAACAAGAGCATTGATATTCAATATGGTCACAGGTGTTTCAGAAGGATTCACAAAAAAATTAGAACTAATTGGTGTAGGATACAGAGCATCAAATCAGGGACAATTACTGGATATTTCCGTTGGTTTTTCTCACAATATTGTTTTTGAAGTACCAGACTCTGTTAAGCTAACAACTGAAACTGAAAAAGGTAAAGCACCTATCATTACTCTTACCTCAATAAACAAGCAATTACTTGGGCATGTTGCTGCTAAGATTAGGTCTTTTAGAAAGCCTGAGCCCTATAAAGGTAAAGGAATAAGATATGTAGGTGAATATGTAAGAAAGAAAGCAGGAAAAACAGCAGCTGCGTAAAAATATGATATTATGAAATTAAATTCTAAAAAAGATAAAAGATTAAAAATTAGAAAAAGAATTAGGTCTAAGATATTTGGAACAGAATCTGTTCCTAGGCTTGCAGTTTTTAGAAGTAACAATGAGATATATGCACAAATAATTAATGATGACAAAGGTCATACTTTATTTTCAAGTACATCTTTAAACTTAAAAAAAGAGAAATTAACAAAAACTGAGATAGCCAAAAGTATTGGTGCTGAAATTGCAGAAAAGGCTATTAAAAAAGGCATAAAATCAGTTGTTTTTGATAGAGGAGGCTTTATTTATCATGGGAGAATTAAAGCATTTGCTGAATCTGCTAGAGAGAAAGGTTTAAAATTTTAAATATGAAAGATTTATTACAAAAAAGAAGAGTAAAAATTCCTGCTGACATTGAGTTAAAGGACAAACTTGTAGGTGTTCAAAGGGTAGTTAAAGTAACTAAAGGTGGAAGAGCTTTTGGATTTTCAGCTATAGTCGTAGTCGGCGATGAAAATAGCATTGTAGGAATTGGTCTTGGTAAGTCCAAAGATGTTTCTACTGCAATAGCAAAAGCCATTGATTCAGCTAAAAAGAATTTAGTTAAGCTCGCGATCTACAAAGGTACTCTACCTCATGAGCAATTTGCAAAATTTGGAGGAGCAAAAGTACTTATAAAACCAGCTTCAAACGGAACAGGTGTTAAAGCAGGTGGAGCTATGAGGTCAGTTTTAGAAAGTGCTGGTGTAAAGGATGTTTTAGCAAAATCTAAAGGGTCATCAAATCCACATAATTTAGTTAAGGCAACCATGTTAGCTCTACTTCAGCTAAGAGACCCTCTAACAGTTTCAAGAAATAGAGGAATAAAAATGGAAAAGGTTTTTAACGGGTAATAAAATGGAAAAAATAAAAATTAAGCAAATTAGAAGTAGAATAGGCAGACCGAAAGATCAGAAAAGAACACTTGATGCTCTTGGTTTAAACAAAATGAATAAGGTAGTTGAACACAATGCCACCCCTCAAATCATGGGAATGGTAAATAAAGTTAACCACTTAATAAAAATTTTAGATTAGTATGGAATTACACAATTTAAAACCTGCAAATGGTTCAATAAAGAGCTCCAAAAGAATTGGTAGAGGAGAAGGTTCAAAAAAAGGAGGTACTTCTACTAGAGGGCACAAGGGGGCTAAATCTAGGTCTGGATATTCTAAAAAAAGTGGTTTTGAAGGCGGACAACAACCTCTGCAAAGAAGAGTTCCAAAATTTGGATTCAACAATATAAATAGAAAAGAATTTAAGCCTGTTAACATTGATACAATTCAAAACCTGGTTAATAATAAAAAAATTAAAAAAGGAAAAGTTGATATACAGCTTATGATAGAAAATGGTTTAGTCCAAAAGAAAGATTTAGTGAAAATTTTAGGAAGAGGAGAGTTGAGCTCAAAGCTAGAGATTTCAGCTCATGCATTTTCTAACAGTGCAAAAGAATCAATAGAGAAAAACGGTGGAAAAATAATTATTATAGAATGAATAAAATTATTCAAACGATAAAAAATATTTGGAATATTCAGGATCTTAGGAATAGGATTCTGCTGACAATTGGATTTATTGCAATATACAGATTTGGATCTTTTGTTGTAATACCAGGTGTTGATTCTGCTCAATTATCTGCACTGCAAGACCAAGCGTCTGATGGTTTGCTAGGACTTCTTAACTTATTTACTGGTGGAGCCTTTTCTCAAGCTTCAATTTTTGCACTTGGAATAATGCCATATATTTCAGCCTCAATTGTTATTCAACTTTTAGGTATGGCAATCCCTTATTTCCAAAAGTTACAAAGAGAGGGAGAAAGTGGTAGAAGAAAAATTAATAGCATAACAAGATATTTAACAATTCTCATCACGGGAGGCCAAGCGCCTGGATACATCGCTAACCTTAAAGCTACTCTTCCTCAGTCAGCTTTTCTATTAAATGATATTAAGTTTCTTTGGGTTTTTGATATGTTTTGGGTCTCATCAATAATAATTCTGGTTACTGGAACTATGTTTGTAATGTGGTTGGGAGAAAAAATTACCGACAGAGGTATAGGAAATGGAATTTCTTTACTAATTATGATTGGTATAATTGCTAGTTTTCCACAGTCTTTGACTCAAGAATTCGTATCTGCTCTTAGTAGTACTGGAGGCGGTCTTGTAGCATTTGTTGTAGAAATGTTAATTTTATTAGTTGTAATAACAATTACAATTCTACTTGTCCAAGGCACAAGAAGAATACCTGTGCAATATGCAAAAAGAGTTGTAGGTAATAGACAATACGGAGGTGTCAGACAATTCATTCCGTTAAGGGTGAATGCTGCAGGAGTAATGCCTATAATTTTTGCTCAAGCCATAATGTTTGTGCCAATAACTATTATTGGTTTTACTGAATCAGAAGCAATGCAAGGAATAGCAGCAACTTTAACTGATTTTTCTGGTTTTTGGTATAACCTAATTTTCTTTTTTATGATTGTTGGTTTTACATATTTTTATACTGCAATAACAGTAAATCCCAATCAGATGGCTGATGATATGAAAAAAAATGGTGGATTCATTCCAGGAGTTAAGCCGGGACGATCCACAGCAGAATATTTAGATAATATAATGTCTAGAATAACTTTACCAGGTTCAATTTTTTTAGGAATAGTAGCAATTTTGCCTGCATTTGCAATGAAAGCTGGAGTAAACATACAATTCGCGCAATTTTATGGAGGAACATCTTTGTTAATTCTTGTAGGAGTTGTATTGGATACCTTACAACAAATTGAAAGCCATTTATTAATGAGACACTACGACGGATTGATGGACTCAGGAAGAATTAAAGGAAAGTCTGCCGGAAGATATATGTAATATGATTAAAATAAAAACAGAGGAAGACATAGAATTAATGAGAGCAAGTTCCAATTTGGTGGCTAAAACTCATGCTCACTTAGCAAGTTTTATTAAACCAGGCGTAACCCTGCTCAGCTTAGATAAAATTGCTGAGGAATTCATCAGAGATAACGGTGGTATTCCTGCTTTTAAAGGCTACAATGGTTTTCCTAACACATTGTGTATATCACCAAATGAACAAGTAGTACATGGAATTCCAAATAACACTAAAGCAAAAGATGGTGACATAATATCTATAGATTGTGGGGTTTACATGAACGGATTTTATGGTGATTCTGCATATACTTATCCGATTGGAAAAATTAGCAATGATGCTCAAAACTTGCTCGATGTGACAAAAGAGTCGCTTTACAAAGGAATTGAACATTGTATTGACGGAAATTTTATTGGTGATATTGGTTACGCCATACAAAGTTATGTTGAGTCAAATGGAATGAGTGTTGTAAGAGAATTAGTCGGACATGGAATTGGAAAAGACTTGCATGAAAGTCCAGAGGTGCCTAACTATGGAGAAAAAGGTAGAGGTGAAGTTTTAAAGGAAGGTATGGTTTTAGCTGTTGAACCCATGGTTAATTTAGGTACAAAAAATATTTATCAACATGCTGATGGATGGACTATCACTACTGCTGATAATAAATTTTCAGCTCATTTTGAGCATACTGTTATTGTGGGAAAAAATCAGGCTGAAGTATTAACAAGTTTTAAAAATATTGAAAGTAAACTAAATGGCTAAACAAGCGAACATAGAGCTAGATGGGATAATTAAACAAGCATTGTCTAACGCTATGTTTAGAGTTGAACTTGAAAATGAGCATATTGTAACTGCGCACATTTCGGGAAAAATGAGAAAATTTTACATTAGGCTTTTGCCAGGTGATAAGGTAAAGTTAGAAATGTCACCCTATGATCTGACTAAAGCTAGAATAACTTACAGATACTAAATAAAAAATATGAAAGTCAGAACATCAGTAAAAAAAAGAAGCGATGATTGCAAAATTGTCAAAAGAAAAGGAAGGTTATATGTTATTAATAAAAAAAACCCAAGGTTTAAACAAAGACAAGGATAATGGCTAGAATTAAAGGAATAGACTTACCAAAAGAGAAAAGAGGTGTAATTGGTCTCACATACATTTATGGTATAGGTAGCACTTTTGCTAAGAACATACTTAAAAAAGCTAATGTTTCTGAGCATAAAAAAATCAAAGATTGGTCAGATGAAGAAGCTAATAAAATTAGGGGACTAATTAATGATGAATACACTGTTGAGGGAGAGCTGAGAGCGGAAACTCAAACAAATATCAAAAGATTAATGGATATTGGTTGTAACAGAGGAATTAGACACAGAACGGGACTGCCTTTAAGAGGTCAGAGAACGAAAAATAACTCAAGAACGAGAAAAGGTAAAAAGAAAACAATAGCAAACAAAAAGAAATAGTATGGCTAAATCAACTAAAAAAAATAAGGTAAAGATAGAACCAGAGGGTCAAGCACATATTCAGGCTTCTTTCAACAACATCATAATCTCAATAACAAACAATAAAGGGCAAGTTATTTCTTGGTCATCTGCAGGAAAAATGGGGTTCAAAGGATCTAAAAAGAATACACCATATGCTGCACAAGTTGCAGCTGAAGATTGCTCTAGAATTGCTATTGAGCTTGGATTAAAAAGAGTAAAAGTTTTTGTTAAAGGTCCTGGTGCAGGTAGAGAATCTGCGATAAGATCAATTCACAATTCTGGACTATTAGTTTCAGAAATAGTTGATGTAACACCGCTTCCACATAATGGTTGCAGACCACCAAATAAAAGAAGAGTTTAATAAATAAAATAATATGGCAAGATATACAGGAGCAAAATCTAGAATTTCCAGAAAGTTTGGGGAGCCAATCTTTGGTAATGACAAAGCGTTGGCTAAAAAATCGTACCCGCCAGGACAGCATGGAAATTTCAAAAGAAGAGCAAAGCAATCCGAATATGGAATTCAGCTTCAAGAAAAGCAAAAAGCTAAATACCTTTATGGGATTTTAGAGAAACAATTTTCAAACTTGTTTAAAAAGGCTTTAAGAAGAAAAGGTATAACTGGAGAAATTCTATTACAGCTTTGTGAGTTGAGATTAGATAATACCGTTTATCGATTGGGATTAGCGCCAACAAGAAGAGCTGCTAGACAATTAGTTAGTCACAAACATATTTTGTTGAACGGAGCAGTATGTAATATTCCATCATATTCGCTAGCAATTGGTGATGTTGTTTCGGTTAGGGAAAGATCTAAATCTTTAGAAGTTGTAACAGATTCATTAAAAAATAATAGTTGTAAAGTTGATTGGTTAGAGTTGAACATTGACAATATTTCTGGAAAAGTAAATGCTTTTCCTGAAAGAGTTCAGATACCAGAAAATATTAAAGAACAGTTAATAGTTGAACTTTACTCAAAATAATAATTAAAAAATAATAATAATATGTCGATTTTAAATTTTCAAAAACCTGAAGAAGTTGTAATGATAAACAATCAAGATCATGTAGGTGATTTTGAATTTAGACCTCTAGAGCCTGGTTATGGTTTAACAGTAGGCAATGCATTAAGAAGAGTTTTATTATCTTCTTTAGAGGGCTTTGCAATAACTTCAGTAAAAATAAAAGGTGTTGATCATGAATTTTCTTCAATTAAAGGCGTAGTTCAAGATGTTACAGAAATTATTCTTAATCTAAAGCAGGTTAGATTTAAACAACAGATAAATGATGTCGAAGAAGAAAGTGCTACAATTGTACTAAAAAATCAAAAATCTTTCACTGCAAAAGATATCGCTAATTCATTATCAAGTTTTCAAGTATTGAATCCTGATGTTTTAATTTGTGAAATGGATTCATCTGTAAATTTTGAAATCGAAATATTTATTGAAAAAGGAAGAGGTTATGTTTCTGCTGAAGAAAATGAAAACGATGAAGCAAGCATTGGAACTATTTCGCTAGATTCAATTTTTACTCCAATCAGAAATGTCAAGTATAATATTGATAATTATAGAGTTGGACAAAAAACAGACTATGAAAAACTTAATATCACTATAGAAACCGATGGTTCAATTGATCCTAAACAAGCTCTTACTGAAGCATCCAAAATATTAATACAACACTTTTTACTATTCTCAGATGAGAAAATCAATTTAGAAAATGAAATTTCTGATGATTTTGATGAAGATACACTCCACATGAGACAATTGTTAAAAACTGAACTGACTGATTTTGGGTTATCTGTTAGAGCATTAAATTGTTTAAAAACTGCTGAAGTATACACACTTGGAGAATTAGTTTCATACAAAAAGTCAGATATGTTAAAATTCAGAAATTTTGGTAAGAAATCACTTTCAGAGCTTGAAGATTTAATTGAAGAGAAAGGTTTGACATTTGGTTTTGATGTATCAAAGTATAATTTAGAAAATGAATAGATGAGACACGCAAAAAAAAATAACCATCTCTCAAGAAAAGCTCCACATAGGAAAGCAATGCTTTCAAATATGGCTTGTTCTTTAATAAAGCATAAGAGAATAAAAACAACCTTAGCTAAAGCAAAAGCTTTAAGAGTTTATCTTGAGCCGCTAATTACAAAGTCAAAAAATGATACTACTCACTCAAGAAGAGTTGTTTTTAGCTATTTAAAACAAAAGGAAATTGTTACAGAACTCTTTGGAGAAGTTGCAACGAAAATTACTGATAGACCAGGTGGGTATACTAGAATTATTAGACTGTCTAATAGAATTGGAGACAACTCAAAAATGTGTTTTATTGAGTTAGTTGACTACAACGAAGTTTATGTAAAGGATACTGTTGATAAAAAATCAAAAAGAAGAAGATCTAGATCGAAAACAAAATCACAAAGTGAAACTCCAAAAAATGAATCAACACCAAAAAATTCTGAAAAGGAGGCCTCATTAGAAGATAGCACACAGACTCCCAAAAGTGTAAACACTGGCAATGTCCCTAATCAAAATGATTCGGTTGCTGATTCAAAAATTAAAGTAAAAGAAACAGAGACAACTAGATCAGAAAAAAAAATGGATTCAAATCAAAATCCTGATGAAAAATAATGTTCAAAAAAATAAAAAATTATAAAAGGAAAAAATATATATTTTTTCCTTTTTTTTTAAATTTAAGTTATGGTAAATACGAATAGGAAAAATAGCTTATTACTATTAGAGGATGGTACAGTTTTTGAAGGTAAATCTGCAGGTATTTCAGGATTTTCTACTGGAGAATTGTGTTTTAACACTGGTATGTCTGGTTACCAGGAAGTTTTTACTGACCCTTCTTATTTTGGACAATTAATGATTACTACAAATGCTCATATTGGTAATTACGGTGTACATAAAAATGAATCTGAATCTGAAAATATGAAAATTTCAGGCTTAATATGTAAAAATTTTAATTTTGGTTTTTCAAGAAAGGCAGGCTTTGATGAGTTAAATAACTATTTTATTTCCCAAAATAGAGTTGTTATAACTGACGTTGACACTAGAGCTGTTGTTAGACATATTAGAAGTAAAGGAGCCATGAATGCAATTATTAGCAACTCAGAACACACTTTAGATGATTTATCTAGATTGCTGTCTGATGTTCCTAGTATGAATGGTTTGGAGCTCTCATCAAAAGTAACAACTTGTGAAAGCTATACATATGGGAACGAATCAGCTAAATATAAAATTGCTGTTTTAGATTTAGGACTTAAAAAAAGTATTTTAAATTGCTTAACTGATAGAAACTCTTTTTGTAAAGTGTTTCCAATGAAATCTAGCTTCGATGAGATAATGAGTTTTTCACCAGATGGTTTTTTGATTTCAAATGGACCTGGAGATCCATCAGCCATGAAAGACGTTATTAAACTCGTAAAAAGAATAACTCATTCAAAAAAACCAGTTTTTGGCATTTGCCTAGGGCACCAAATTTTAGCATTGTCTGAGGGTATATCAACTTTTAAAATGCATAATGGACATAGAGGAATAAACCACCCTGTAAAAAATCTAAAAACGGGTTTATGTGAAATAACATCACAAAATCATGGTTTTGGAGTAAATGAAGATGATATCAAAAAAAATAAGAATGTTGAGGTAACTCATATTAATCTCAATGATGGAACAATTGAGGGTATTAAATTAATTGATAAAGATTGTTTCTCAGTACAATATCACCCTGAGGCATCTCCTGGTCCTCATGACTCCAGATATCTTTTTGATGATTTCATTAATAAAGTTTCTAAAAGATGTCCAAAATAAAGAGAGTAATTGGTAGACAAATAATTGATTCAAGAGGAACTCCAACTGTAGAGGCCGAAGTCTTTTTAGAGAATGGTATTAGAGCTAGAGGAATAGCTCCCTCTGGAGCTTCAACAGGAAAGTATGAAGCAGTTGAATTGAGAGATAATGATCCTCATTCTTATTTTGGAAAAGGAGTCTCAAAAGCAGTTTCTAATATAAATACAATTATTTCTAAACAATTAATTGGTGAATCTGTAATTAATCAGTTTGTAATAGATCAAAAACTAATTGACTTAGATTCTACTGAAAATAAAAGTAAACTCGGGG
>CACJWV010000002.1 GCA_902597195.1 uncultured Bacteroidota bacterium
TTTCTACCTCTGCAAATATTAGTAAAGAAGATACTCCCTCTTGTTTTAATGACATAAATCAGAAAATTATTGATGGAGTAGACTACGTAGTTAATCTTAGAAAAGATGAAATAATGAAAAAAAGTTCAAGTATTATTAAATTTGAAAAATCTGGAGACATTACAATAGTAAGAAAATGAATCTCAAAAAAGAATTGGATAATAAAATTTTTGACATTGTAAAAAATGCATCAGAAAAACTTGGCTATGAGAGCTTCGTTGTTGGAGGTTGGGTGAGAGATCTTCTTTTGAACAATAAAAGCAAAAAAGACATTGATTTTGTATGCATTGGAAGTGGAATTAAATTGGCCAGAGAGGTTCATAATTTAATTCCAAATAGCAAAATCTCAACTTACTCTAATTTTGGAACCGCATTAGTTTCATGTGAAGATATTAATTATGAATTTATTGGAGCAAGAAAAGAATCTTACAGAGAAAATTCAAGAAATCCTATTATTGAAAATGGAAGCTTAGAGGATGATCAAAAAAGAAGAGACTTTACAATTAACTGTTTATACGTGAAATTGGTTGGCGAAAATTATGGGGAGTTACTTGACCCTTTTAATGGACTTATTGATTTAAAAAATAAAATAATAAAAACACCTCTAGACCCAGATAAAACATTTTCAGATGATCCGCTAAGAATGATAAGAGCGATTCGATTTTCCACTCAACTTAATTTTGAGATTTGTTATAAAACTTTACAATCTATTAGCAAAAATAATCAAAGAATAAAAATTATCTCTAGTGAAAGAATTACAGAAGAGCTTAATAAAATAATTCTTTCTAGCATGCCTTCAAAGGGATTTATTTTACTAAAGAAAACTGGTATTCTTGAAATAATTTTTGAGGAAATGATTAGCCTTGTTGGAGTTGAAACAATAGAAAGTTTTTCTCATAAAGATAACTTTTATCATACTTTAGAGGTTTTAGATAATATTTCTAAAAAAACAGATAATTTATGGCTTAGATGGGCAGCTATTTTGCATGACATAGCAAAACCAGTCACAAAAAAGTTTGATAATAAAATTGGCTGGACGTTTCACGCCCATGATTATATTGGTAGTAAAATGGTGCCAAAAATCTTTAAAAAATTAAAACTACCTCAAAACGAAAAAATGTTATACGTTAAAAAACTTGTTGCACTACACTTAAGACCAATAGCTCTGGCACAAGATATTGTTACCGATTCTGCTGTGAGAAGACTTTTATTTGATGCAGGCGAAGATATCGATGATTTAATGACCTTATGTGATGCGGATATAACATCTAAGAATCCTAAAAAGGTCAGTAGATATCTTAAAAACTTTGAAATAGTTAGAAAAAAGTTAAAAGATGTGGAAGAAAGAGATAAAATTCGAAATTGGCAACCTCCCGTTTCAGGACATGAAATCATGAAAATTTTTAACATCAGTGAAGGAAAAAAAGTTGGTCAACTCAAAAAAGCTGTAGAAGAAGCAATCTTGGATGGAAAAATTAAAAATGAAAAGAAGAGTGCAATCATTTTTCTAAAGAAATTAAAGAAATAAATTGTTTAAATAAAATTACATACAATTCTAGAAAAAATGTTTCAAGAATACTATTGCATATTAATGCCCTTTATTGCTGAAGCAAGTAAACTTAAAAAAATTTGAAGATTAAAAAGCTAATTATCATTTGTGGTCCAACTGGAGTTGGAAAAACAAAGCTTTCAATCAAACTAGCTAAGTCTTTGAATTGTGAAATAATCTCTGCAGACTCTAGACAATTCTACAAGGAAATGTTAATTGGAACGTGTCCTCCAAATAAAAGTCAATTATTAGAAGTTAAGCATCATTTTATTCACAATATATCAGTTCAAAATGATTACAGTGCAGGACTTTATCAAAAAGATGTTCTGAAAATTATTAATAAACTTTTTGAAAAATACAATGTTATTATTGCTGTTGGTGGTTCTGGCATGTATATTGACGCAATCTGCAACAAGTTGGACGACATTCCAGCATCTTGTAAAAAAACAAGATCTAAAATTATTTCAATATTTGAAAAAAAAGGTATTGAATGGCTTAGAAATGAAATAAAAAAAATCGATCAAAGTTATTATAAAAAAGTTGATTTAAATAATCATCAAAGGATGATAAGAGCTTTAGAAGTATATGAAATTTCAGGAAAACCAATTTCATCTTTTCACAATGAAAAGAATTTAAAAAATGATTATCAAATATTAAAATTTGGTTTAAGAACTGATAGGGATGCTCTTTACAGTCAAATTAATAAAAGAGTTGATCTAATGGTTGACCAAGGACTTATTGAGGAGGCCAAAAAATTATATGATTACAGAAACTTAAATGCTCTGGATACTGTAGGTTATAAAGAATTATTTAATTACATAGAAGGTGCCATTTCAAAGAAAGATGCCATTAATTTAATCAAAAGAAATTCAAGAAGATATGCTAAAAGACAAATAACTTGGTTTAAAAAATTCAAAGACATTCATTGGATTGAAAAAACTGATGATGCAAAAATGCTTGAAATTATCTTACAATCGTTACAGTCCCTTTGATAGGTTCTGTGTCTTTACCAATTTCTATGTAATAAAAATAACAACCTGCAGAAAGATCAATTCCATCTTCATTAGTCCCGTCCCATGCATTATCATATCCACTTGATTCAAACACTAACTTTCCATATCTGTTGTAAACCTTAATAATCGAATTTGAAAAAAGATATGAGTCCTCGAGCACCCATGTATCATTAACTTGGTCATTGTTGGGAGAAAAAACATTTGGTATGCACTCGCTTGTCAGTGCTGAAATTCTAAACAATGTATCAACAGAACAATTATTATTATCAGTTATGGTTACACCTTGAACACCAGGTGATAATCCAACACTTATTGGATTAGCTGATGTTCCATCTGACCATAAAATTTCATATGGTGGAATACCTCCTTCAGCAGTTACTTCAAGCTCCAAATCCGTATTTGAAATATCGCATTCAATCAGAAGATCAAAAGGAGATAATGTTAATTTGATATCTTCAATAACAAAATCCTCTCTAACAGTACAACCATTTACGTCTGTTACTTCAACCCAGTGATTTCCTGGGCATAAATCTGCATGCTGACTGTTTGAGCCATCATCCCACAGATATGAATATGGTGCATAACCCCATAAATCAAAATCTGAAAACACTGTGGTAGTGCTTAAGTCAATAATTCCGTTTGGAATGAAAAAATCAGCAATTAGCGTGTCTGTAATAGAGCAACCATTAGACATGTCGGTAACTGTAACAAAATAGGTGCCTTCACATAATGGGCCTGCCTGATCATTTGAACTAATAAGATTGGAGCTAATATCATTCCAGGAATATGTAAATGGGCCTAAAGTTGTAGAAAAATCGATTTCAATATTTGCGTAATGAGTTATATTATCATAATACAATGAAGTTTCTAGTTCATATTGTTCAAAATTGAAAAATATTGAATCAGTACTTTCACAATAATCACTAACTACAACCCATGCACTACTTGTTTGTATATTGTTTGCACTACTAGAAGTTTCTCCATTGCTCCAAGAATAATTATAAGGTGAGGTTCCCCCAATCAATGTAACACTAACATTTGCCCCAAAATCACAGGTCGGTTCGTCTAAAATATATGAATCAATTGAAAAAGGATTGGGTTCGCTAATTCCAATAGAGGATGAAATACTACAACCCTTAAAATCCAATATATTACAATAAAATGTTCCAGCTCCAATGATGGATTGAAATGTAGTATCATTATTTGACCAGTTGTAAAAATAAGGTGGTGTTCCACCAACTGCTATTGCATCAATTGAGGTTAGTTCTCCTCTGCATATTAGTGGATTTGTATAATTTGTAAAAGTTAAAATTAAAGAGTCAGGTTCATCTAAAATTAATTGTTCATTAAAAACACATCCAGATGAATCACTTACTTGTAACTCGTAAATACCTTTTTGAAGACCGTATAGCGAATCTATATTACCAGTTCCATTTGTCCAGTTAATTGAATATGGATAGCTACCTCCTGAAACATTTATTGAAATACTACCATCACTATATCCACTGCATGATGGCTCGTATAAAATTGCATTTGATTGAATTGGCAGATTTTGTTTGATTTCAATATTTACATCTAAGTAACAATTGTTAGAATCTTGAACAGAAACAGAATAAAAACCTGATGATAGATTCACGAAACTATTACCGTTTATATTAAAGTTGTATGGTGATTGACCTCCTATAACTGAATCAATTGAAATTTCTCCTGTACTATCACCATAGCATGCTACATCAGTAGTTGAATATAGAATATTTAGATTTGTTAGAGCTTGAAAGTTGTAGTAGAAAGTATCAAGGCAATTATTTATACTATCAGAAACTGTCAATATATAGTTATTAGGACTACAATACAAAGAATCATTGTTATTTGAGAGCCAGCTAAATTGTAAAGGACCTACAGCACCAGAAATACTGTCAATTATTATTAAAACAGAATCATCAGAGCATATAGCATCTCCAATCTGAGATATGTTTGGATAATATGGACCTGGCTCAATTATTGAAAATATTGAATCAAATAAACAACCGTTTGAGTCAGAAACACTCAAGTTATAAGTTCCGTTGTAAAGATTTAAAATATTAATTGTGTCATAAGTAAATGATATAATATTGTTTGTGGTTGTAGCTGAATTAATAAATGCAACTGAATCATTACTTTGATTAGTCAACAATAAATTGTATCCATAGTTATAGGGTTTACCTCCTGACTGGATTAAAGTTATCATGCCATTGTTATTACCAATGCAATCAACATGTTTGATTTCAGCTTTAACGTTAAGAGGTTGAGAAGGTTGAGAAATGATTATTTCAGGAGATGTCACCAAGCAACTATCTTGATCCAAAACACTAACATAATACTTGCCCGATGATAAATTATCATAAATTGAATCAGATCCAATACTAATTAGTGAAAATGACGAATCATAAAAAAAATAAGTATATGGTGGCTTGCCTGAATGACCAACTGCCTTAAAAGAACCAGTTGAATCTCCATGACAACCAATATTGATATGACAGCAAAGCTTTAAACCAAGAGGGTATCTTATAAACCATGTTGTATCTTCAATAATATTTCCAGAATTAACAATTTCAAGCTTGAAAGTTCCACCTAGTGATGTAGTAAGACTATCTGATGATAATCCTTGAAGATTTGGATTATTGTATGATATTTGACCACTAGCTATATAGCTAGAGCTCGGAACTAATGGGTCCCAATTTCCTGAAAGAGTATCTAAATAATACCAATTTGTAATATTTGTTCCTCCATTTGTGAAAATCCCACCGATTGTAGTATGTATGTAACCATTGTAATTACAATTAACTCCTCGTATAGTATCAGTCAAAATCTGTGAGTTTGACGTAAAATATGAAAAACAAATCAAAAGGAAAAAAATTACTTTTTTCATATTATAAATTTAGTTAAATATTTAAGAACATAGTAATTTAATTATTCTGAATAATTTCTTTAAAATTTAATTGCATACCATTTTCAGCTAGAATTACATTTTTAAAAACTTTTTGAGCCTCAATTTTTAATAGATTTACATCTTTATACCTTTTAGAAAAATGACCTAAAAGAAGACATTTGACTTGAGCCTCATTGGCGATGTTAGCAGCTTGTAATGCAGTTGAGTGCCCTGTCTTTTTTGCAAGGTTTTTATGTTTTTCGTTAAAAGTAGACTCATGATATAAAAGATCAATTCCACTGATTTTTTTTGAAATTGACTTTTTAAATCTTGTGTCAGAACAGTATGCGTAAGAATTAGCTTGTCTTGCTTTTTTTGTGATTTGCTTGTTTTTAATGATTTCTCCTGTTGGGCTTTTATAATCATCACCTGATCTTATTTTGTTCAAATAAAAATCGGGAATATTGTGCTTTATTATGTTTTCTCTTTCTATTTTTCTTAAATACTTTTTTTCTCTGAAAATAAAGCCACTACAATGAATTCTATGATCAAGTAAAATATTCTCAATTATAATTTCATCATTCTCAAAAATTACCTCTTCAGAATCTTTAGGTATTTCGTGAAAAAAAAGTGGATAGTTTAAAATAGTGCTAGCAACTTGAAGTTGTGAATTAATAATATTTTTTAGTTCAAAATGAGAAAATATATGTAATTCCTTTTTTCTGCCAAGCAAGTGCATTGAGTTAATTAGACCTATTAGACCATAAAAATGATCGCCATGTAAATGCGATATAAGAACATGACTGATTCTTTGGAAGTTTATATTTCTTTCTCTTAACCTTATCTGTGTTCCTTCTCCACAATCAATGAGAAAAAGATTTTCGTTAGAATTTAACAATTGTGAAGAGGGATGCTTGTCTAAATCAGGAACTGCAGAGCTACAACCCAAAATTGTTAATTTGAAGGACATTTATCTGCTAATTATAAACTTTTTACTTAGTTGAATGTTTTCAGAAACCAAATTAACAAAATAGGCTCCTTTTTTTAGTTTGTATTCAATCTCAATCATATTTTTTTCTGAAAATGAATTTATATTCTTAGAAAGAATTAATTTTCCTGAAATATCGTATAATTCTACATAACCGCTTGAATTTAAAAATCTGTAATCGTTAATTATTAAATAATTACTTGACCCTATTGATGAAATAAGAATATCATTATTAATTTTAGATGTTAAATTTTCACTTGCTGTATTAGAAACTTCAATTTCATATCCTGTGATATATTGATAAGAACCGGTTGCAGAATATAAATCCGTAGTTACAGGTACAGTGATAGGAATTGGTCCCAAATAATACACTATATCACCATGAGTATTCACATTTACTGCAATATCAATTGGATAAATACCTAGAGGGTCATTAGTAGTACCACTGAAGTATGCACAACTTAAGGTATTACCAAGAATTATACAATTTGGATCATAACAGTCAAGAGTAATACCATTAGGTAGACCAGTAACTGAGACAAGTTCAAAATCATCAACAACCCAATCGCCAACGTAAAAAGTTTGTCCCAAAGTATCAAATGAAGTTAAAGCTGAGTCACCCCCTGATGCTTCGATTAATGTAGTTGGTGTTTTGATATCAATAACAGATAAATAAAATTGCCCTTGCACTGCAGTTGGAAGATTAACATCTACAGTTGGCCAAATTCCAAAACTAGAGTCTTGGTACAAAGAATTTAATGTACACTGAGAAAAAGTATTTAAATAACACAAGGTAGATATCGTAAGTGTAAGTATTAGTTTTTTCATTTTTTTAATTTTTAAGCAAATCTCTTTCAATTTCTTCCAACTCTATTATGTCATAAGCCTCCTCTACAGTTGGTACAATATTGAAATCAATCATATTTAAGTAGTTAGATACAATTGCAAATGAGCAATTATTTTTAATTAGTAATTTTCCAAATGTAATTAATTTTTCTTTAATCAAATCTTGTGATTTTTTGTCTAAT
The DNA here is from genome assembly GCA_902597195.1 of uncultured Bacteroidota bacterium. Lineage (GTDB taxonomy): Bacteria > Bacteroidota > Bacteroidia > Flavobacteriales > BACL11. The sequence continues at coordinate 7,526 of CACJWV010000002.1, forward strand.
GTTGAGATGTCAAAAATATAGTTTGAAAGTGAGTCATCAACAGCTAAAATATTTTCTTTAAAAGAATCTGAAGTAATTTTTATTAATTGAGTTTTTTTAGTTTTCATTTTTTTATCTTTTTAGCTAATAAGTATAAAACAGCCATTCTAATAGCTACACCATTCTCAACTTGATCTAAAATTATTGATTGCTTGGAATCAGCAACGTCTGAAGATATTTCTACTCCCCTGTTAATAGGGCCAGGATGCATCAAGATGACCCTATTTTTAATCTCATCTAAAACTTTTTTTGTTACGCCAAATCTTGAGCTATATTCTCTTAAGCTCGGAAAATATTTTAAATTTTGTCTTTCAAGTTGAATCCTTAAAACATTAGCAACATCACACCAAGAAAGAGCAGATTTTAAATCTTTAAAATATTCAACATTTAATGATTTTAAAAATTTAGGCATTAATGTTGAAGGTCCGCAAACACCAACCTTTGCACCTAGCTTTTGCAAACAGAAAATATTTGATAAAGCTACTCTAGAATGTATAATATCTCCGATGATCAAAACATTAAGAGATTTGAAATCACTGAAATTTTGCCTAATTGAAAATGAATCTAATAAAGCTTGTGTCGGATGCTCGTGAGATCCGTCACCAGCATTTATAATTTTTGCGTTTATGTTTCTAGAAAGAAAAATCGATGCTCCAGGGCTAGAATGTCTAAGAACAATCATATCTACTTTCATTGCAAGTATATTTTGTACAGTATCAAGAAGAGTTTCACCTTTTTTTACTGACGAATTTGATGAAGTAAAATTGATAATATCTGCAGATAATCTTTTTTCAGCTAACTCAAAAGACAACTTTGTCCTTGTTGAATTTTCGAAAAAAAGATTTGCAATAGTAATATCTCTTAATGAGGGTACTTTTTTAATTGACTGATTTAAAATTTTCTTAAAATTATCAGCTGTATTAAATATAAGTTCAATATCACTCTTACTTAAGTCTTTTATGCTAATCAAATTATCAACAGATAAATCTTTCATCTCAACTTGCTAGATATACGCTTTTTTCTGTTTGACTAAATTTTACAAACACTTTTTCATTTTCCAAAGTATCTACTTCTATGCCTACATAATCCGCCTGAATTGGTAATTCTCTACAAAATCTTCTATCCACAAAAGCGAGTAACTCAATCTTTTTTGGTCTTCCAAATGATAATAAAGCTTCGAACGCAGATCTAACTGTCCTTCCAGTAAATAAAACATCATCAACCAATATTACATTTTTATTTTCAAGACTAATATTTAAATCCATATTTGATGGTGTTATTATTTTATCTGATCTTCTAAAATCATCCCTGTAAAATGAGATATCTAATTTTCCCATCTGTACATCCTTATTAAGTTTTTTTAAGTTATGATAAAGTCTTTTACATAACTCTATTCCCCTGGGCTGAATTCCTATAAGCACAGAATTTTTTGTTTCAAAATGATTTTCTAAGATTTCATTAGATAGTCTTTCTAATATTATATTAATCTTTTTTTCATTTAAAATCTTTCTTTTCATCTAATTAAAATTAAAAAAAAACCCCGATAAATCGAGGTTTTGATTTTACTTAATTTCATCTTTGAGTTTATTTAGTTCTTCCAAATCACCTAAAGTTGATTGCTTTTGAGACTTTTGAATTTTTTTCAAATTTGAATTTATTTGTTTTTTAGATTTTTGTTTCTCCTCATGCTCTATTTGCATGTGAACAGAAGTGTGAGATACTAAAATTTTCTTATTTTCTTTAGAAAACTCAATCACTTTAAATTGAATATTATCTCCAACTTTTGCTCTAGACTCATCTTCTTTAATTAAATGTTTTTTTGGACAAAATGCTTCTATTTCATCAATCTGTACAATTGCGCCTTTATCATACATTTCTTTAACTGTTCCTTGAAAAAGACTGTTAACTTTGAATTTTTCAGCATATGCATCCCACGGGTTTTCAAGAATTTGTTTGTGTCCTAAACTTATCTTTCTTGAATCCTTATCAACATCAAGAACAATTACATCTATTGAACTATCAACTGATGTGAATTCAGATGGGTGTTTAATTTTCTTTGTCCAAGAAAGATCAGAGATGTGAATTAAACCATCAACTCCTTCTTCAATCTCTACAAAAATTCCAAAATTGGTAAAATTTCTGACCTTTACTTTAAGTTTGGTGCCAACAGGATAATTTTTATCAATTTTACTCCAGGGGTCAGGAAGCATTTGTTTGATTCCTAAAGACATTTTTCTTTCTTCTCTGTCTAATGTAAGTATCTGTGCTTTTACTTTATCACCGACTTTATAAAAATCTCCTGCACTTCTCAAATGAGATGACCATGACATTTCAGATACATGTAATAATGCTTCAATGCCAGCCTGAACCTCAACGAATACGCCGTAATCTGCAAGAACAACAACTTTTCCCTCGATTTCATCTCCAACTTTTAACTTACTATCAAGAGACTCCCATGGATGACTACCTAACTGCTTTAGACCAAGCTGAATTCTACTTTTATCTTCATCAAAATCTAGTATAACTACTTTTATTACTTCGTCAAGGTTTACAATCTCTTCAGGATGAGATATTCTTCCCCAGGATAAATCTGTAATGTGAATCAATCCATCAATACCTCCCAAATCAACAAAGACTCCATAGGAAGTTATATTCTTTACTGTGCCTTCAAGGACCTGTCCTTTTTCCAGTTTCGACATTATTTCTTTTGTCTGAACCACTAAATCAGCTTCAATCAATGCTTTGTGAGATACTACAACATTTCTGAAAGATTCGTTTACTTTGACAACCTTAAACTGCATTTCTTTACCAACGTATTCTTCATAATCCCTTATTGGCTTTACATCAATTTGCGAACCTGGCAAGAAACACTCGATACCAAAAACATCTACAATCATTCCACCTTTTGTTCTACTTTTTATTTGACCATTAACTATTTCCCCAGTTTCTAAAGCAATGTTAACTTTTTTCCAAGCTTGTAATATTCTTGCTCTTCGGTGAGATAGTTTTAACTGACCGTAGCTATCCTCTTGTTGCTCTACCAATACCTCAACTGAGTCTCCAATCTTTAATTCTTTATTGTATTTAAACTCAGATGCATTAATTACACCGTCAGATTTAAAATTAATATCAACAACAACAACTTTTTCAGTGATTCTTACTACGGTACCATTTAAAACTTGCTTATCTTCAATTACTGGTAAGGTTTCACTGTATGTCTTAGTTAAGTCTTCTATTTCTTCAGATGTATATGTAATTTCCTCTTGAAACTGAAAATCTTTTTCTTTGTTCTGACTTTCTGAATCATCAGAAGATTTTTTTACTTCATTTGTTGTTTGATTTACATTTTTGATTACATCAACAGTTTCTGTTTCAATATTTTTGTTTGATAACTCGCTTGATTCATTAACGACTGTTTCAATTTTCTCATCATCTTTAGTTGAGATATCGTTAATTTGTTCATCACCATCTTTTTGGATTGTCTTTTCTTCAGTTGACTCTGTGTTTAGCTCGTCAAGCTTTTGAGATTCCTTTGCCATTAGTTTTTCTTTGTATCTTTTGGTTATAAGGACTACTGAATCCAAAAGAGTTGTTATACATTATATCCTTAACAAACAGTTTTTGCGGGTGCAAATGTATTAAATTATAAAGATAAATCAGTGATTTTTTGAGCAACTTTTTGCATTAACCACAACGGAGTTGAAGTTGCACCACATATACCAACTGAAACTTTTTGTTTGAACCAGCTAGATTTTATCTCTGTTGTATCAGAAATAAAGTAAGAGTTGGGATTTACTTTTTTACATGAATCGTATAACATCTTGCCATTCGAGCTTTTCTTTCCGCTAACAAAAATTATAACTTGATTTTCATTTGAAAACTTTTGTAATTGAGGTTCTCTGCTGGAAACCTGTCTACACAATGTATCTTTTACAATAAACTCTAATTTAGAATTTGATCTCTTCTTTATTTCATTAATAATCTTATTATATGATTTCGGACTCTTCGTAGTTTGGGAATATATTGATATTGGCTTTGTAAAATCAATTTTATCTATATCACCGAGGCTTTCAACAATAATTGCATTCCCATTGGTTTGACCGATCAGTCCTATAACCTCAGCGTGTCCTTTTTTTCCATAAATAACGACTTGACCATCGATTTCTTTTATTTCTTTGTAACCGTTTTTAATCTGATTTTGCAATTTTAAAACTACAGGACAAGAAGCATCAATTAGTTTTAAATTATTTTTTAGAGCAAGCTCATATGTTTCAGGTGGCTCACCATGTGCTCTAATTAATACGCTTGTATTTTTAAGTTCTTTGAGCTGATCATGATTAATAATAATCAGTCCTAAATTTTTTAACCTTTCAACTTCCATGTCATTATGAACAATATCACCTAGACAATACAATTTGTCTTGGTTTTCTAGAATATTTTCTGCCATTTCAATGGCATATACTACACCAAAACAAAAACCAGAATTCTCATCAATTGTGATTTTCATTTTTTTTTCTAATTATATTAAATGCCTGATTTTTCAGTTGTTCAAAGTTAATATTTGTATTATTTAAAACTATAGAGTCTTTGGCTTTTTTTAATGGTGAATTTTCTCTCAGCATATCCTCCTTATCTCTAAAATTTAGATTTTCAATAACTTTTTTAATAGTTAATGATTCATCTTGAGCCTGATCAAATCTTCGTTTTGCTCGAATGTGTAAATCAGCCTCAATAAAAAATTTTATTTCTGCATCACAAATCACAACAGTTCCTATATCTCTTCCATCCATTACAACATTTTTATTTGAAGCAATTTTTTTTTGTTTAGCTATCATGAAATCTCTAACTTTTTTTGATTTACTGACAATACTGACAAATTCTGAAACATAATTTTTTCTTATGTGCTCATCACATCTAGCTCCATTTAAAATGGTCTCAGAGATATTTTTTTTAAAGTTATAATTATATTCAATTTTACAATTATTTATTAATTCATCAACTTTTTTTTCACTTTCCACAAAGTTTGAACTATCTATTGAATTTTTTAGCAATAGATAGGTTATTGATCTGTACATTGCTCCTGTATCAATATACTTCATCTTGAATTCCTTGGAAATTGCTCTTGCTAAGCTACTCTTTCCAGAAGATGAATAACCGTCAATTGCTATATTAATCTTTTTTTCCATTTGGCACAAAGCTACTCAAATTCATTTTAAGGCTAAAAACATTAGAAACGGAGCTTATATGGTTTGATATAATTGCATAATCTAATGAAAATGAAGAAAATTTGATTCCAACACCAGATGAAAAACCAGCTAGTTGAGGTATATTTCTAAGCATCATTTGGTATCTTTTTTGAAAATTAAAACCAAATCTAAGAAAGAGATTTTTTTTAAAAGGATTTAGTTCTCCTCCGATGTTAACATGATAAAACATCTTCTTCAAGATTGTTTCATCATCTCGATAACTTTGACTAGCTTGTACTGGACCACTTATATCAAATCTTTGTAAATCGTGCAATGATATATAATAGGTAAATGGCAAATGATTTAGAGACTTACTCATTCCAAATTTCAGCGATATTGGAACTTTTTCTTCAATATCAGTAAATCCATTAATTTGTCTGCCAAAGTTATTTAATGATAATGAAAAAATTAATTTTCTCTTTTTGTTATTATATGTCAATGAGGTATTTGATGCAATAGCCAAAGCACTAAAACTTTCATAATTCGAATGAAGTAACTCTAAATTCATACCAAGGGTTAAGTCCTCCATAATCATTTTGCTAACACCACTAAAAAATATAAGATCATTTGCATGAAATTCATTCGTTTGAAAACCGTTAACATCATATCCTTGAAAATTACCATAATTTAAACTCTTGAGGCCAAAATTACACATAGCAAAGTTTTTTAACTCATTTGCATAGACGAATGAAAAAAAATTAATTTCATTAGACAAACTCATATAATCGAAGGCAATATGGTTTTTTTGAGATTGATTTAATAATGAGGTAGTCTTGTGTGTTAAAGAAATATCATCTGATTTAGTAATTACGTTTCCACCAAGACTTAGTGAAGTTGCTGAAAAATCAGCATTAAAGAAAGAGAACTCTTGAGAAAAAGAATTATAATTAAATATTAAAATAATTAAAATATGTAAAAATCTCATTAATTGATTGATTACAGATCAATGTAATTTTTATGCTTTTCTTTCTCAAGACATAAATTTGAAATTTCATTCATATTAGAAATATAATAAAATTTCAAGCCTTTCAAGTATTCTGCTTTGATTTCATGAACATCTTTTTTATTTTCATCTGATAATATAATATTTTTATATCCTGACCTCTTGGCGGCTAAAATCTTTTCTTTAATTCCTCCAACAGCTGTAACTCTTCCTCTCAGTGTTATTTCACCAGTCATTGCAAAACTTTTTTTTATTTTTCTTTGACTAAAAATTGATAACAAAGACGTAAAAATAGTTATGCCAGCAGAAGGACCATCTTTAGGTGTTGCCCCTTCAGGAACATGAATATGAATGTCCCAATTCTCAAAAACAGAAAAGTCAATTTTAAAAGCTTTGCAATTAGATTTAAGATACTGAAGAGCAATTGTTGCGCTTTCTTTCATTACTTTGCCTAAATTGCCTGTTATTGACATTTTTCCTTTTCCTTTACTCAAAATTGACTCAATGAATAGAATATCTCCACCAACCTTCGTCCATGCCAAGCCAGTGACAACTCCAGGAATTTCAAAATCATCAGACTTACTTCTTAAGTATTTTGGAGGCCCGAGAATTATTTCTATTTCAGATAAATTTGGTGATTTAATATACGACTGATCAGTTGCAATTGACTTAGCAACGTATCTTGTAACTTTAGCAATAACTTTTTCTAGAGTTCTAACTCCAGATTCTTTGGTATAACTGTCTATAATTTTTTCTATTGTTTTGGCAGTTAAATTAATATCAGATTTTTTTATTCCATGATTAAAAATCTGTTTGGGTATCAAATGACGTTTGGCTATTTGAATCTTTTCTTCAACAGTATAACCATTAATTTCAATAATTTCCATTCTATCTCTCAATGCTGGATGTACTTCAGCAAGTGAGTTTGCAGTTGCAATGAACAAAACTTTTGATAAATCATATCCAATTTCAAGATAATTATCATAGAAGCTTTCATTTTGCTCAGGATCTAAAACTTCCAATAAAGCAGACGAGGGATCTCCATGCATATCTCGAGTTAACTTATCAATTTCGTCCAATACAAAAACAGGATTAGATGAATTAGTTTTTTTTATGGACTTTATTATTCTGCCTGGCATTGCACCAATATAGGTTTTCCTATGACCTCTTATCTCAGCTTCATCCCTTAATCCACCCAATGAAATCCTGGCATATTTTCTATTTAATGAATTTGCTATTGATTTACCCAGTGAGGTTTTTCCAACTCCTGGTGGACCATATAAACAAATTATTGGAGATTTCATGTTCTTTTTGAGCTTTAACACAGATAAATATTCAATTATCCTGTCTTTTACTTCTTCAAGTCCAAAATGATCTCTGTCTAAAATTTTTTGAGAATTCCGCAAATCAAAATTATCGTCAGTATATTCATTCCATGGTAAATCAAGCATTAATTCTAAATAACTTCTTTGAATGGAAAAGTCTGTCATTGAAGGATTCATTCTCTTTAATTTCTTTAACTCTTTATCAAACAAATCTTTAACCTCATTTGACCACTTTTTCTTTAGTGCTAATCTTGATAATTCCTCAATTTCTTTTACTGATCCACTTTCACCAAGCTCTTCTTTTATGGCTTTTAGTTGTTGATTTAATAAATATTCTTTTTGTTGTTTGTCAAGATCTATTTTTACTTTTGATTGAATCTTATTTTTCATTTCCAAAATCTGTAATTCTTTGGTAAGGTATTTCAGAACTGAATTTGCTCTTTTTTCAAAATCGGTCTCTTCCAATAAACTTTGTTTTGTTTCTAAATCAATGTTCATATTGGATGAAACAAAATTTATTAAAAAAGAGGAACTTTTAATATTCTTTAGCGCAATATTAGCTTCTGATGGAATATTTGGAGATTCATCTATTATTTTTAATGCTAAGTCTCTAACAGAGGAAATTAATGCATCTGAGGCTTTATTTTTCTGATACTTTTTGTCATTAATTTCCTGTACACTTGCAACTATGTATGGTTCTTCTTTTACAATACTCTCGACTTTAAACCTTTTTCTACCCTGTATGATTGCAGTAATGTTTCCATCAGGCATTTTAAGAGTTTTTAATATTTGGGCTACTGTACCAATCTGATTTAAGTCTTTTGTAGTTGGAATCTCAATGTGGGGATCCTTTTGAGATAGTACTCCAATTTTGTTATTTGAGTTTTCAGAGTCATTTATTAACTTAATTGATTTATCTCTACCAATTGTTATAGGTATTATAACTCCTGGAAATAAAACAGTATTTTTTAAAGGAAGTATTGCCAGTGTATTAGGTGTTGATTCTTTACCAATTTTTTCCTCATCTTCATTACTCATAAGAGGAAAAAAATCAGTTTTTGAATCGTCCTGGTTGGTACTAAAATATTTATTTAAATCAATCATATAAACTATTGATTTCTATTGCTGTTTTTAAATGCATTAAAAAGTCTATTTTTCATTTCCTCTTCAATTTTGTCCTTAGCTACATCATATCCAAATGAGTAACCACATAAGATCCCTAACAAAGTAGCTTCTCTTACATTTGCTCCTTTTTGTAAAATTTTCATTATTTTCTGGTAGACTGTTTTAGATGATTCGTTTATTTTTTTTGAATCATCAAACAAATTTTTTAGTTCAGCCTGATCACACTCAAGTAAATGACAAATCTTTTCAATCTCTTGATTATTTAGAATTTCGTACATATTTTTTATAATTAACATAAGCAAAGATTATGCCATTAAAAAAAAGAAGAAATATTGACAGCTACTCTAATAATTTCTATAGCGTTTTGTCATGTCAAATACTGTTTCATATAAGTTTGATTGATTTTCATCAAAACATTTATTTCTTCTTTTCATAACTCTAATAGATGTTTCTTTGAACATATTAAATTTATGCTCTGTAAAACCATTGCTACCTCCCCAACTAAAAGATGGAATAAAATTTCTTGTAAAACCTGGGCCAAATAAATTAACTCCGACTCCAATTACTGAACCAGTATTAATCATCGTATTGATTCCTGTTTTAGAATGATCCCCCATAATCATTCCACAAAACTGAAGACCAGTATCAACAAAGCTCTGAAATTCATAATTCCAAAGTTTAACATTTGAATAGTTATTTTTTAAGTTAGAATTATTTGTGTCAGCACCTAAATTACACCATTTTCCAATTACAGAATTGCCTATAAATCCATCATGAGACTTAGACGAATAGCCAAAGAAAACACTATTGCTAACTTCTCCTCCAATCTTACAAAATGGTCCAATGGAGCATCCCTCATATATTTTTGCCCCCATTTTAACAACTGATGATTTATTAATTGAAAAGGGACCCCTAATTGAAACATTTTCCATTATATCGCAATCTTCATCTATAAAAATTGGTCCATTTTCACTGTTCAATGTTGCATTTTTTAATTTAGCATTTGGATGTATATAAATATTTTTTTTATCTCCAAAAACTTGAATTGATTTACGATCTAACAAGGAATTATCCTTTTTTTCTATCAATTTAAAGTCATTACAAATTTCACTGGCGTTAATAGTAAAAATATCAGTTAAACTATTAATTCTAATTATTTTTAAGGATGTTTTTCTTCTATATAATTTTTCTAATTTAAATTTTTCTGAAACGAATGCTATTAAAATATCATCTTTATATAACGCTTCTCCATTTTTTAGTGAGTTTAATTCAACAATTAAATTATTATTTGGAATAATAGTTGAATCTATCCACAGATTATTTTTTGCTATTGAATTTGGATAGATATTATTTAAATGTTTTTCAGAGGAACAACTAACATTATTATAGTATTGACTCCATTTTTGCTTAATGGTGAAAATTCCTATTCTGAACTCCGAGATAGGTCTGGTTAGACTTAATGGGTAAAATTTTTTGGGATTTTTGTCAAATAAAATTACATTCACTTAAAATAATTGAATGACACTAAAATAATACTTTTAAATTATTTTTTAAAGCCTTGATACTTGGTTTTAAATTTATCAATTCTACCAGCAGTATCGACAAGTTTAGTTTTACCAGTATAAAAAGGATGAGAATCAGATGAAATCTCCATCTTTATTAGTGGATATTCATTCCCATCTTCCCACTTAATAGTTTCATTACTTTCAGCACATGATTTTGTCAGAATTGCAAAATCTGTTGACATATCTTTGAAAACACATGTTCTGTAGTTTTCTGGATGGGTATTTTTTTTCATTTTTTTTTAATGGTGTGCAAAAATAATCAAATTTTCTAAAATTTTATATTATCCAATAACTTATTAGTTGATAACACTGCTTCAGCAGAATTCATTAATAATTTTTTTTCAGAGTCATCCAAATCTAAATTCATAATCTTTTCAATACCATTTGAACCAATAATAACAGGAACACCTATACATAGGTTACTTAAATCATACTCACCATTCAAATAAGTAGAGCAAGTAAATAGCTTATGTTGATTACATATTATTGATTGAACAATAGATGAAACTGCAGCCCCTGGAGCATACCAAGCAGATGTTCCAAGTAATCCTGTTAAAGTTGCACCACCGACTTTAGTTTCATTAACTAAAGTTTTTAACGCATCACTTGATAACAATTTTCTGACTGGAACACCTTTATACGTTGCTATTCTGTCCAATGGTATCATTCCGACATCTGAGTGTGCTCCAATCACTAATCCTTCAACATCAGAAGTAGGACAATTTAATGCTTCTGATAATCTATATTTGAATCTTGCAGAGTCTAATGCTCCTCCCATTCCAATAACTTTATTTTTATTTATTTTAAATTCTTTGTGTAGTAAATATGTCATAGTATCCATTGGATTACTTACTACAATAATTATACAATTAGGAGAGTACTTAAGTAAATTTTTAGTAACATTTTTAACAATACCAGCGTTTATCCCAATTAACTCTTCTCTAGTCATTCCTGGCTTTCTAGGAATTCCTGATGTTATAACAGCAACACTACTATCCTTTGAAAATGAATAATCATTGGTGCTACCAATAATTTTTGTGTCAAAATTATTTAATGATGCTGTCTGCATTAAATCCATTGATTTTCCCTCAGCAAAGCCCTCTTTGATATCAATTAAAACAACTTCAGAGCAAAAATTTTTAAGTGCAATATATTCTGCGCAACTTGCCCCAACTGCGCCAGCACCTACAATAGTAACTTTCATTTTTCTATATTAAACATCAATATTTGCATATTTTGCATTTGCTTCTATAAATTCTCTTCTTGGAGGTACTTCATCACCCATCAACATTGAAAAAACTCTATCTGCCTCAGCAGCGCTGTCAAGTGTTACCTGCTTTAATGTTCTATACTCTGGGTTCATTGTTGTTTCCCATAATTGATCAGCATTCATTTCACCAAGACCTTTATATCTTTGTATTGAAATATTAACGTCCTGGCCTTTTTTCATTTCTTCAATTAATCTTTCTCTTTGATTTTCATCCCAACAATATCTCATATCCTTACCTCTTTTTAATAGATAGAGTGGAGGTGTAGCTATGTATACATAACCATTTTCTATTAGCTCTTTCAAATACCTAAAAAAGAAAGTTAGAAGCAAAGTTGCAATGTGTGATCCATCTATATCAGCATCAGTCATTATAACTATTTTATGATATCTCAACTTTTCAATATTTAATGCTCTTTCATCTTCTTCGGTTCCAATTGAAACACCGAGAGCCGTAAACATATTTTTTATCTCTTCATTTTCAAAAACTTTATGTTGCATAGCCTTCTCAACGTTTAATATCTTTCCTCTCAAGGGCATTATAGCTTGAAAGTGCCTATTTCTTCCCTGCTTAGCAGTTCCACCCGCTGAGTCACCTTCAACCAAAAATATTTCACATTTATGGGGATCTTTTTCTGAGCAATCTGCTAATTTTCCTGGAAGACCAGAGCCTGACAATACATTTTTTCTTTGAACTAATTCTCTGGCTTTTCTTGCAGCATTTCTTGCCGTGGCTGCTAGTATTACTTTTTGAACAATTAATTTTGCTTGCTTTGGATTCTCCTCCAGATAGTTTGTTAACATTTCTCCCACTGCTTTATCAACTGCACCAGTAACCTCTTTATTTCCTAGCTTTGTTTTAGTTTGTCCTTCAAATTGAGGTTCCATAACCTTCACAGAAATAACTCCTGTCAACCCTTCCCTAAAGTCATCACCACTGATTTCAAATTTTACCTTGTCAAGCATACCTGAACTCTCTGCATATTTTTTAAGTGTTCTTGTTAGTGCTCGCCTAAAACCAGCAAGATGCGTACCTCCTTCATGTGTATTAATATTATTGACGTAAGAATGTATATTTTCAGTGTAGGAGCTATTATATATCATTGCTACTTCAACTGGAACATCATCTTTATTTCCATCGACATAAATCACATCATCGAGAATTGGGTCTCTTGTGGAATCTAGAAATTGAACAAACTCTTTTAAGCCGCCTTCAGAAAAAAACTTTTCATTAACAAAATCTTCGGTACCTTCAATAGTTCTTCTTTTATCTGTAATACTCAAATGAATGCCTTTATTTAGAAAGGATAATTCTCGAAGTCTAGCCGCTAAAATATCATAATGATAAATTGTATCTAGAAAGATTGAATCATCTGGCTTGAAGGTTACAATAGTTCCAGTCTTATCAGAAGTGCCAATTTCTCTTACGTCATATTGTGGAACACCAATACTATACTCCTGTTCAAAAACTTTGCCTTCGCGATGAACTTCAACTCTAAGATGAGTTGACAATGCATTAACACATGAGACACCAACTCCATGCAAACCACCAGATACTTTATAGGAGCCTTTGTCAAATTTTCCACCAGCGTGCAAAACGGTCATAACAACTTCAAGTGCTGATTTTTTTTCTTTTTCATGAATTGCTGTTGGAATACCTCTACCATTATCACCAACGGTAATAGAATTATCTTCATTTATAAAAACATCAATGTGAGAGCAATGTCCAGCTAAAGCCTCATCAATTGAGTTATCAACTACTTCATACACTAAATGGTGAAGACCTTTTTGGCCAACATCACCAATGTACATAGCCGGTCTTTTTCTAACAGCCTCAAGGCCCTCTAAGACCTGAATATTACTAGCACCGTAATTTTGAGTTGAATCTGGATTTTCAGTCATAATTTTCTTCTTTAATACAAATATAACTTTTAGCTTTTCCTAGAGCATTTTTTATGCAAAAAAAAGAGTAGAGTTTATTAACAATATATTTAACAAAAACACTAAAATTTGTAATTGAATCCTAATGACATGTTAAAACCAATTTGTTTAATATTTCTAAACACTTCGGTCTTAGAGTTCAAAATATTATTCAATTTGATGTTAAAATCAATTTGATTGTTTAATGAATAAAATGAATGAATGTTGATATTCATAATTTCTTCTAATTCATACTCACTATTACTAATGAAAGATTTTTTCGGAGATTGATAATTTACTATTGGACTAACTATTATTTTATTTTTTAGGTTTATTTCTGAATAGAGATTAGCCTGAACATTAGAAATATTTGATAGATTTTGAATTGTTCGGTATTGGTATGACAAATCAAAATTCAGTTTTGTAAAATGATTAATCATATTTGAATATTTTATCGTTGAACTAGATTGCCATAAGTTAGTGTAGTTATACTCAAAAGTATTTGGGGCGGTTAGAATATTTTCATAGTTCATAAAATTTTCGTAATATCCAAAATCCGAGTAAATGTTAACGAACTGACCTTTGGATAGTTTATTAAAAAATTCGAAATATATAAGCTTTGATTCTGAATTTTTAATGTGGTTATCATCAATATCTAAAAGTGGGTTAACAAGATAGTTATTAATTAAATAATTTCTTTGATAATCATTTTTAGTTCCAAAACTAAATTCTGATATTTTTGGAACTAAAACTTTACTTATTTCAATTATTGGAAAAACATCAAAAATCTTTTCATTTTGAAAATAATCAAATCCAATACCAAAATTAGCATTGAAAGAAAAGATTTCAACATCTACAGATGGTGTAAATGTAATAACTAACTCATTAGAAGATGAGTATTTACCAAACCTATAATCATCTAAAGTCATATCAAAGTAACTGTCCAGCTGATATATTTTTGTTGAAAGCTGTGATTCAAATTTTAAAATATTCTCATCTGATTTGTACTTATTAATTTCAGAAAATAATGACTCATATGAAAAACTTGTAATGTGACTTATTGATTTGCGGGACAAAATTTTATCTTTGACTTTAACATCAAAAACAGCGTGATTAAAATTAAATTTTGTTTTTTCGTTATAAGCATTATTTATTGATTCATTAGTGGTATTCATACTACTGAAAAAATGAAAATTAGCAGTTATATCATTTTTCTTAATCTCAGAATTTGCGAAAGCGTTAAAGAAAAAATTATTTTTTTTAATATTTGTGTCATCAATAATTTTATACCTAATTCTATTATTTGATGATGCAATTCCAAAGAACAGTTTTTCTCTTATTTTTTTTGAAAAATTAAGATAAGCATCAGAATAAAATTTATTTCCTAGTGAAAGTTCAATTTTATTTAAATTATTATACAAAAACTTCTGGTTTTTAACTAGTGCTGGCTTGAGTGGTCTTATATTAGGCTTAGTTTTAATTTGCATACTTATGAAGTCATAGTCAAAGGTATTTTTGATTTTGATAGTATCCAGATAAACAGCCTGATCATCTAATCTATTAGCATCAGTTACGCTAGGATTATATTTCTTACTAACATTAATTTTAGTGTCATTCAGATTTTGACCAAAAACTGTAATAGAGAAAAGCAAAAAAATTAAAGTGTTTCTAATCATTAATTTTGTCATTATTCAATTTCAAATAATTTATCATAATCATAGCTTTCAATATCTAACAAAAATCTATCCTCTGAACTATTTTCAGTTCTTGTTTTGAGTTCAATTTCGTTTCTAATCACAGCCTCTAGCTTTTTACTTGCTAATATATAGATATCACTATTTGATTCAAAATTGTTCAATATACTTTCAAGAGTTGCTTTAGCTTGAAAAACGTTTCCTTGATTAACTAAAATATCTGAAAGTAATATGAATGATTTTGCGATGTAATAATCATCAAGATAATTTTCACTAAAATCATAAATCATACTTTCACAATTCTGTAAATTTTCATCTAGAAATTCATAGAAAATGAGCATATATTTTGCCTCAGACGCCTCAGTTTTGTTTAATAATGAATCAGCATTAGAATAAAATATACGAGCTTTGTTATAATTTGAATTGCTATTACTGTATCTCGCAATCATCATGCTTGCTTTTCCTTTGACCCAGTTATCTGTTTTTTTTATTTTTAAAACCTCTTCTGCATATTTCATAGATTTTAAATTTATTGAGTCTTTATATATCAACATTAGCCTGATTTTAGATTCTCTTTCAGTTGAATTGTCATCGGCTATACTGGCTAGTTCATTGTAAAACTTTTCTGATCTCTTGTATTGTTTTTTTGAATAATAATTTCTAGCAAGAAATTTACAAGACTCTTCTAAATAAGCTTCATTTCTTTTATCGAAAATTCTTAAAAAATATTTTTCTGCACTTAATGTGTCATTCGTTGATAGAAAACATTGACTGAGATTGAAAATAACATCATCAACAAAGAAACCGTTTTCATTGATCTTTAAATAACTTTCAAATGCTGATATTGCAGATTGATATTCTCTATCATTATATTTAATCATAGCTGCACTGTATGATAAAGAATCTTGCTCACTTTTGCTGATAACAATACTTGGGATAGTACTTATGTACTTCAGATAATCATCAATATTTCCTGTCAAAATATACGAAGATTTAAGTGCACTAATTGAGTTTAAAAGACTACTAGTTTGGTCATAATTTTCTATAACTAATTTAAACGTTTGCATAGCTTTATCAATCATACCTTCATTAAACTCAATATTACCTTTGAGAAGTATTGACTTGGCTACTATTTCATTATTCGCTTGACTTTCAATAATTTTTTGAAGGGTTTCTTTTGCTTTATCAGAACTTTGATTTTGATAATTTAATTTAGCATCATCAAACAGACTTTGGAAGTAATATCTAGAGTTAGGAAAATTTTCTATGATTTGTTGCAGTGATTCTCTTTGCTTTTCAAAATCACTTAGAAGAGAAAAGCAAATAGAGTTTTGATATAATGCATAATCTACGTCAAAGTCACTTGTTGATGAAAAATTAGAATAGTACGAGGATGCTAGGTTGTATTTTTTTTGCATGAACATTGCATCGGCAAGTCTTAATGTGGCATCAACTTTTCTTTTTTCATCTCTTGATTTAGCAATAAAGAGTTTAAATTCTTTTTCTGAGTTTACGAAGTCTTCTAGTTTAGTGTAATTATAACCTAGATTATAGTATGTTTTTTCATGAAATTCTTCAAACCCCGCAAAGCTGAGCATTTTTATTTCATTAAAATGATAAATACTTTGTTTAAAATTATTAATGTGATAATAGCTATCAGCCAGCCAATATTTTGAAAGATAACTTATGATAATATCTTCCGAACTTTTCGATTCTTCTAAGAAAACTATTGCTTTTTTAAAATCCTTCGTATTATATGATTGAATTGCTAGTTGGAGTGCAGATTTATAAAATTGTTTTCTCTCATAATCACTTAAATTATTCTTGGCTAATAAATTCTCATAAATTTTTCTATAATTCTTTGAGTTAAAATAAAAATTCAAAGTTAAATCTTCAATTTCTTTGTAATAAATTGAGTTAGGAAATTTTTGAAGAAAATCTGAAAGAATTTTTAATACATCATCATTTTTTGAATTTACTTCAAATGCTAGCTTAGTTAAGTTGTAATATGATTCCTCATATATTTTTTTATCAACATCACTTTTGACACATTGTCTAAATGCATTCAGCGCATATTTTTTTTTGTCTACTTTGATATAGGACTGTGCTAAAAAATAATTTGATTTTTGTGATATTGTATCATTAGCAACAATGATTTTTTCCAAATATTTAATCGCATTCATGTAATCTGACAGTTCAAAATACAAGTGGCCAACTTGTAACAGTTCTAGACTATTATTGATTTCTTCATACTCCATATATTTTTGATAATAAACTGCTGAATTTTGATAATCTTTAAGTTGATAATATGATTCTGCCATTATTCTATAAACCTCTGATTTTCTTGTTGGGATTATATCATTCAAATTGATTGAAATGTAGTCTAGTAGTCTTTCAAATTTTTCTTGTTTAAATAGAATTTGAACAATATAATATGGAGATATTGCTGAGAATTTTTCTTCACTTGCTAGTGACTCAAATCCATTTAGTGCTGATTCATAAAGAGATTTTTTATATTGAATATGTGAAAAATAATAAGTTGAGCTAGGCTTGTAAACAGATTTTTCATTCATTAATTTTTTAAATATTAATGATGACTTATCATATTCTTGCAGAACAAAAAAAGAGTATGCCAGCTGAAATCTTTCTTTTTGGGTGAGTTCTCTTGAAATTTTTAAATAATTATCAATACAACTGGAGTGCTCTAAACTATTGTATTGAATATTTGCTAAGGAAGAATGAATATCATCAATAAAGATTGAATTTTTAAAATTTTCAATGAAATAAATTTTTAAATCCCTTGACTTTTCTAGTGAAATATTTTCATAACATTTAGACAAATAAAATAGTTGTTTATCACTCTCCTCTAAATGTTCTAAAATATTTATTGCTTGGATGTAGTTTTGGCCTTGATAAAGCTCCATTGCAATTTGCAATTGTTGGCTTTTTGAGGAAAAATTCAACAAAAGGAACAGAACTAAAAGTAAGTAAGCTTTTTTCAAACTTTAAAAGAAACTAAAATAAATATAATGTAGTTTTATAAAAAAAACTCTTTTTTTAGTTTTCAACATCATTTTTTAACAATTAGAAGTATTAGCATAAAATTTAAGAACTTATTTTTTTTTATTTGTAATGAAATGTATCTATTAAAAATAAAAGGCACTGAAAAAATTCCAGATTTTGTCCAAATCAGAGATAAAAAAATGACTTTAATAGCTTATTTCAGGCTCTCTCAAATTGAAAAAGGTATAGAGAAAAATAATCTAATGAAATACAAACAAAAGATTATTGATGGCATCAATAAAACTTCATTTGGTAAAATCTATAAATTATAATACATATGAGTGAAAATATTATTGAAATTAAAGGGGCTTCAATTTCAATTAATGAGATTAAAGTTTTAGAGAATTTTAACTTTGAAATGAAAAAAGGAGAATTTGTTTACATCATAGGTGAAACTGGAAGTGGTAAAAGTACTTTTTTAAGATGTTTATATTGTTCACAAAAATTTTTAGAGGGAACAGCAAAAGTGGATAATTTCAATTTGAATAATATCAACAAACCAAAAATTCAGGAACTTCGAAGAAATTTAGGCATAATTTTTCAAGATTTTAAACTCCTTGAAGATAGAAACATACATGAAAATTTAAAATTTATTTTAAAATCAATTGGCTGGAAAAATAATAATGAAATCGATGAAAGGATAAGAGACACCTTAATGAAGGTAGGTTTAGAAGAAAAAGCAAATAAAATGCCTTATGAATTGTCTGGAGGAGAACAACAAAGAGCAAGCATTGCTAGAGCAATTATTAACAATCCGAGCTTGATAATAGCGGATGAACCAACTGGTAATTTAGATCCAAAAAAATCAATTGAAATTGTAAATTTGCTTAAAGAAATTAACCTTAATGGCTCTTCTGTAGTTATAGCAACTCATGACTATGACATTATAAAATCTCAATCAGGAACAATGTATGAATGCTGCAACAAAAAATTGAAGAAAATAGACAATTTGAGTCAATGATTTTAAAAAATTATAATCTAAAGACTCTAAACTCCTTTGGTGTTGATGTGAAAACAAAATACTATTATGCTCTTCAAAAGATTGATGACATAAAATTTTTATTCAACCAAAAAAAACAATTTTTAAAAAAAATATTAGTCTTAGGTGGAGGAAGTAACATTTTATTTACCAAAGATTATGACGGGTTAATTATTCACAACCAAATAAAAGGAATTGAAAAAGTTGAAGAAAATAAAGATTTTTTGACGTTAAAAGTTGGTGCAGGTGAAAATTGGCACAAATTTGTTTTGTACACATTGAAAATAGGTCTCTCTGGAATTGAAAACTTATCATTGATTCCTGGTTGTGTTGGTGCAGCTCCTATACAAAATATAGGAGCATATGGGGTTGAAGTAAAAGACTATATAACAAAAGTTGAATTTTATCACATAAAAGAAGGAAAGTTCTATAAGAAAAATAAAATTGAATGTAATTTTAGCTACAGAGATTCTATTTTTAAAAAATCTTTAAAAAATAAAGTAATCATAACTCATGTTTATTTTAAGCTGAATAAGAAATTTAATAAAATTATAAGCTATGGTGCTTTGAAAGAATTAGCACAAAAAAAATCAACTGAGCTTAAGGCCGAGGATCTTTCAAATTTTATAATTGAAATCCGAAACAGTAAATTACCTAACCCAGAAAATATTGGCAACGCAGGAAGTTTTTTTAAAAATCCAATTGTAAGCTCAAGTAAAATTGAAAAACTAACCAAAGATTATCCTCAAATAATTTACTTTAAAATTGATAATAATAATTATAAAGTATCTGCAGGATGGTTAATTGAAAATATTGGGTTGAAAGGTTATAGAAAAGGAGATGCCGGTACTTATGAAAAACAAGCGCTAGTGATAATTAATCACTCTAATGCTTCTGGAAGAGAATTGCTTTTATTTTCAAATTTTATATCAGAAAAAGTACTTGATACTTATGATATCAAATTAGAAAATGAGGTCAATATTTACTAAGACTTCATTTTTATAATTAAATTTTCATCTAATTTTTGTAAAAATTCTTCTGTGTTAACATAATGCGATTGGTTCAAATCCTTTCCATGTATACAAAGAGCTAAATCTTTTGTCATAACCCCAGATTCAACTGTTTCAATGCAAACATCTTCTAATTTTTTACAAAAAACAATAAGATCATTATTATTGTCTAATTTACCTCTAAACTCTAAACCTCTTGTCCACGCAAAAATAGAAGCTATTGGATTAGTGGAAGTTTTTTTTCCAGCCATATGTTGCCTGTAGTGTCTTGTAACAGTACCATGAGCAGCTTCTGATTCCATTATTTTACCATCAGGAGTAAGAAGTGTTGATGTCATCAAGCCTAAAGATCCAAAACCTTGAGCTACAGTATCAGATTGAACATCTCCATCATAGTTTTTACATGCCCATACAAAATTTCCATTCCATTTCAATGCTGCTGCAACCATATCATCAATCAATCTATGTTCGTATGTGATATTAAGTTCTTGAAACTTAGATTTAAATTCACTTTCAAAGACTTCATGAAAAATATCTTTAAATCTACCATCATATGCTTTTAAAATTGTGTTTTTTGTGGATAAATATAATGGCCATTTTTTGTCGATTGCTCTGTTAAAGCATGATCTAGCAAAACCATAAATTGATTCATCCGTATTATACATACACATTGCCACACCGCCACTTTCATCAAAATTGAAAACATCCCAACTTTTTGTTTCTCCATCAGCACTTGTGAATGTCATGGTTAATTTTCCTTTTCCACTTATAACTTTATCAGTTGCTTTGTATTGGTCCCCATAAGCATGTCTTCCAATACAAATTGGATATTTCCAATTTGGCACCAACCTTGGAACATTAGAGCAAATAATTGGTTCTCTAAAAACGGTACCACCAACGATGTTTCTTATAGTTCCATTAGGAGATCTCCACATTTCTTTAAGTTGAAATTCCTCAACTCTTTGTTCATCAGGAGTTATTGTTGCACATTTAATACCAACTTGATACTTTTTTATCGCCTCAGCAGCATCAACTGTAATTTGGTCACTTGTTTTATCTCTACTTTGAATACCAAGATCAAAATACTTAATATCGACTTCGATATAGGGCAATATTAACTTGTCTTTGATAAATTTCCATATAATTCTTGTCATTTCATCTCCATCAAGCTCAACGATTGGATTCTCTACTTTTATTTTTTTCATGTTACAGTTTGTTTAATAGCCAAAAACTTTTTCCAAAGTTAAAAATTCCACTTTACCATACTTGGAAAGTAATTCAAAATTAATTGACTTCTTGTCAGCAAGAACTAAATAAGTATAATTCTGATTTGATATTTTTTCATTGTGAAAATTTTCCACATCATCCATTGTAAAGTTTTCAATATTTTCAAAAATATTTTTTCGTGAATCAGAACTAAGCCCCATCTTTTTGGCTCTTTCAATATAATTCATAATGGCTGACTTAGTTATTCTTTCTGTTCTTATCTTTTGAACAATACCTTCCTTAGCAGCATTTAAATTTCCCTCAGATTTAGGCATTTCCTTTAATAAGTTCATCATTCCCATCATTGCCTCCTCTAATTTATCGGCCTGTGTGCCGATATATGAAAGCTGAAAATGAGAATCATTTATTCTTCTTGGAGTTGTAAATGTACTATAAACTGAGTAAGCAAGAGCTTGTGATTCTCTAAGTTCTTGAAACATAACTGAACTCATCCCACCTCCAAAATACTCATTATGAAGTCTTGATATTGGAATCAATGTCGCATTTAACTTCTCATTTTTTGAAATCACAATAACCTCTGCTTGCTTCATGTCATAGTCTAAAAAGTAGACTGTTGGAGTTTTTCTTTCAATTTCCGTAAACATTTTTGCATCTACAATATCATTAAGGTTAGATTTGTTTTTGTGTAATATTAATAATTGCTTCTCTACATCAGAAATATCTCTGGGGCCATAATATTTTACTGTATGTTTGGAAGCACAAACATCTTTAACTTTGTTAACTAAATCATTTGATTTAATATTGTTAATAAATTCATTTGTTAATTTGTTAGTAAAAGGGGAATTTTCCCCGTACTTAGCAAAATTTACCATTGCATTAAACAGAATTGTTTGTTTGTTGAGCTTTGCGTCACTTCTTTTTTTCAAAATATCTTCTTTGAGCTTTTGTAATGCTTCTTCATCTGATTTAAAATTACTAAGAAAACTTTCCAAAAATTTAACAGTCTCTTCAAAATTTTCGTCAAGCCCTGAGATATTGATTTTAACTTGATCGTCACTACAGTTGAATGTCATCTCAGAACCTAACTTATATAAAATCTCTTGCTTTTGCTTAGAAGTTATTGAATCAGTTCCCAAGAACTGAAGATATTCAAATGCAATTTTATTTACTGGATTAACATTTGTTCCAGCCTCAAATACATATGTCAGTTCAAATCTTTGATTCTCAAAATTTTTCATGTAATGAAGTGGGACCTCGTCTATTTTACCATAATTAATATCGTTTTCAAAATCAATAAAGACTGGCTCAATCTCATTTACTTCTTCAGATAATAAACTGTTTAGAAAATCTGTTTTGCTTTCTCTATTTACACTAACTGGAGTAATGTTAGGCTTAGTAACTTTTTCAACTATATCCTCACCTTGCTCTTTATAAACTACAGCATAGTTGTCATTGTAGTATTGATTTGCAAAATCAATAATGTCCTGCTTATTTAATTTTGACATTTCATCAATCATTTGGATATATTCACTCCATTCTATACCAAGAGTAAATGCTTCAACATACTCATTGGCTCTACCTTGATTATTTTCATACTTTTTAATTTGCTCTAGCTTCAAATCTGAAATAATAGCTTTCATTAGCCAGTCAGGAAAATTTCCATTTTTTAACTCCTCAATTTGACTAACTAATAAGTCTCTAACTTCATTCAAATTTTGATTTTGCTTGGGACTACCATAGAAAACATGAGTTGAATAATCTTCTAAAATAAACGGAAATGATCCTCCCCCAATAATTTTTTGACTTTGATTTAAGTTTAAGTCTATTAAACCAGCGGTTCTGTTGGACATGATCATATCTGCCATTCTGAGTTTATGAATATCTTTTGATGATGCACCTGGAAATCTAAACGCAATGTATAATCTTTCAGCTTGTGGACCTACAACAGTTCTTTCAATAATTTTTTCGATTGGTCTCTCTTTAATGACCTCAAAATTTGGAACTTCTTTTGATTCAAATCCTCCAAAATATTTATCAATTAATTCAATCATACTCTCAGATTGGAAATCTCCAGAAATACAAATAGCCATGTTATTTGGCACATAGTATTTGTCATAGTATTTCTGGATCTCTTTTAAGGATGGGTTTTTTAAATGCTTAATTGTTCCGATTGTTGTCTGCTGTCCATATTGATGGTTTGGAAAAACAGCATCAAGCATTTCGTAAAATAGTTTTCTTCCATCATCATCTAAACCTCTATTTTTCTCTTCATATACAGTTTCCAGTTCCGTGTGAAATAATCTAAAAATTGGGTTTCTAAATCTTTCTGACTCTAGTTTAAGCCACTTTTCAATTTGATTTGAAGGTATGTCATTGATATAAACTGTTTTCTCATTTGAGGTGTATGCATTTGTTCCTTTGGCTCCAATTCCACTTACCATTTTATCATACTCATTGGCTATTGCAAATTTTGCTGCTTCATTTGATAATGAATCGATTTTGTTCCAAATTTTTTCTCTTTCGCTAACATTTGACATCGGAACTTTTCTGTAATCCTCATATAAATCTTCAATTTTATCAAGTAAAGGTTTTTCTTCATTAAAATTGATTGTTCCATACTTGTTAGTTCCTTTAAACAGCATGTGTTCTAAATAATGTGCTAAGCCTGTTGCATCTGAAGGGTCATGTTTACTACCGGCTCTTACAGCGATTGATGTTTGTAGCCTTGGCGCATTTTTATACTCAGTTAAAAAAACTTTAAGACCATTTTCAAGAGTGTAAATTTTTGTTTTTAATGGATCTTGTTCCAAGTTAAATGATTGTAGTTTATATTTTGAGTTCATTTTAAAAAAATTATTATTTGTGGATTTAATTAGAAATATTGAAAGCAATGCAATAACTAAAATTGTTGTTAAAATGTTCTTATTTTTCATAATTGAAAATTTTTAATAGTCATAATCTAAATCAAATTTTGACCTCAAATCTTCTAAGTTTGGATTTTGATTGACCATTTCTTTAAATTTTTCAGAATTAGTGTATGGTTTTTTATTTTTTTCATCTAATTCAGAAACTTCAAAATTGATTTGAATGTTATCATTACTTAGTTTCTCACTCAAATAGGTTTTAATAAAGTTTAATCTACTAATAGCTATCTCTTTCTGGGATGTATTTGAAACATAGACATCTATGTTATTGTTGTCCTTTAATTTAGGAGTAAAGTTTGAAAGTGCAATCATTAAATTAGTGTCTTTATCTTCCTTTAGCTTTTTAATAAATTCTGACCATTTTGATTGCAGAATTTCCTGAGATAAAATTTCTTCACTTGAACTTGAACTATTTTGTTGAATATTACTGTCATCTTTTTCTGACAAAGTGTTAATAGATAAAGTTCTGGATTTTGGCTGAACTACACTGTCTGATTTATCGGCAGTATCAATAACGGTATCTAAAGTTATTTCATCTTCAGTAATTTTCTCATGTACTGATTCTTGTTTTTCTATGTTTTTGTCAGCTTTTGTTGATTTATTATCTGATTCTGAAGAAATTAACTGATTGATTTTATAAAGTGATAGCTCTATCAATATTTTTTTATTAGACGAAATATTATAGTTTATATCTGCTTTATTACATTCGTCCAAGCATTCTACTAATGTTTTATAAGTCATGTTTTTAGACTGACTAGAATACTTATTTATTATGTCTGATGAATACTCAATAAAATTTTCATTGTTTGAATCTTTACTCATCAACAAATCTCTAAAGTGCTGTGCTAGAGATAAAATAAATTGCCTAAGTTCATATCCGCTGTCTAATATTTGATCAAATTTTTTTATTAAGTTGTCAATCTGATGATTTTTCATAAAATCAACCATTTCAAAGAATGAGTTGACATCAATTACATTCAGATGACTGTTGACTTCGGAAAGAGAAAGATTCTTATCAGTTACAGTTACAAGTTGATCAAACATAAACATCGCATCCCTCATAGATCCATCAGATTTCTTTGCAATTGTTCTTAACGCTTCGTTTTCGTAAGTAATTTCTTCGATTTTTGATATTTCAACTAACTTTTCAATAATAGATTCAATATTTATTCTTTTAAAATCAAATGTTTGACATCTAGACAAAATTGTAGGAATGATTTTATGTTTTTCTGTGGTTGCTAAAATAAATTTAGCATGCGAAGGAGGTTCTTCAAGCGTCTTCAGAAAAGCATTGAAAGCAGATTGAGAAAGCATGTGAACTTCATCAATTATATAGACTTTAAACATCCCATTTTGTGGGGGGATTCTGACTTGATCTGTTAGTGACCTTATATCTTCTACAGAATTATTAGAGGCTGCATCAAGTTCAAAAATGTTGTAAGTATAATCTTGATTTTTTGAACTTTTATCGCGATTATTGATTTCTTTAGCAAAAATTCTTGCACACGTAGTTTTGCCGACGCCTCTTGGGCCACAAAATAAATAAGCTTGAGATAACATTTGGTTGGAAATAGATTTTTCAAGAGCTTTTGTTATTGATTCTTGTCCAAAAACTTCTGAAAACTTATTTGGTCTGTATTTTCTTGCACTAACCATTTGCTTATTGATTTAAAACAAAACTAACATTAATAATTATAAAAGTTACCAAAAAAACATCATGATTTTTGGAAAAAATAATTTGCTCAATATGATATCTTTCATTACTTTTGCAAACCTTATAAAATAATTATGAACAAATACGAAACTGTTTTCATTTTAAATCCCGTTTTATCTGAGTCTCAGGTGAAGGAAACAGTAGAAAAGTTTTCTAGATTCATTAAAGGACTAAAATCCAAAATTACTCATGAAGAAAACTGGGGTTTAAAAAAATTAAAATACCCTATTCAAAATAAGAGAACTGGGTTTTATCACATGTTTGAACACGAATCTGACCCTCAAACAACTAAAGAATTAGAAGTCGAATTTAAGAGAGATGAGAGAGTGTTGAGATGGTTATCTGTCAAACTTGACAAACATGCTATTGAGTATGCTGAAAAGAGAAAGAAAAAACAAACAAAAAGTTAATTATGGCTAGAGAATCAGAAATTAGATATTTATCGCCTGTCGATATAGAAAAAAGGTCACAATCAAAATATTGCAGATTCAAAAAAATGGGAATCAAGTATGTTGACTACAAAGATCCTGATTTTTTAATGAGATTTTTAAATGAGCAAGGTAAAATTTTACCAAGAAGAATAACTGGAAATTCACTTAAGTTTCAGAGAAGAGTTGCCGTTGCAATCAAACGAGCAAGACAACTTGCACTTCTGCCATATGTTGCTGATAATTTGAAATAATTTACAATGAAAGTAATACTTAAAGAAAATATTGAAAAACTTGGCTTCAAAGACGAAATAGTAGATGTAAAAAATGGATTTGCTCGTAATTTTTTGATACCTAAAAACAAAGCAGTTATTGCAACCGAAAATGCAATCAAAGTACTAAATGAGAAATTAAGACAGCAAGAATCTAAGCTAAATGAAGAAATTGAAAATGCCAACAAAACTGTAGAAGAATTAAGTAAACTTACTATAGTCATAAAGTCTAAACTTCAGGAAGACGGTAAAAAGTTGTTTGGTTCCATATCCTCAAAACAGTTAGTTGATGAAATTGGCAAGCAAGGTATTGAAATAGACAGAAAATTCGTAAAACTCAGTTCTATAAAAGAAATTGGCTCTTACACCGCTGAAATAAGACTTCACAGAAAAGTCAATTGTTCAATAGAATTCACAGTCGTTTCTGACAAGAATTAGTTGTATCTCAGCGCTTCAACAGGGCTAAGCTTAGATGCCCTTATAGCAGGGTAAATACCAGATATTACTCCAACAACAAAACAAAGAAGAACGGACACTAACGTCCATAGGGTTGGGAAAACGAATGCTCCTTCAATTAGCACAGAGACAACGTTACCAATTGCAATTCCCATCAGAATACCAATCGCTCCGCCAATTTGACAAATTAAAATTGATTCAGTCAGAAATTGATTTCTAATAATTCTTGAGTTCGCACCAATTGATTTTCTTAAACCAATTTCTCTGGTCCTTTCTGAGACAGACACTAACATTATATTCATTAAGCCAATTGACGCTCCAAAAAGAGTCATCAAACCAATTAATGTTGTAGAAAAAGTTATAAACTGTATGTTTTGTATTAATCTGCTAGCTAAATTATCGCTTTTAACAATTTTGAAATTGTTATTATCTGAGGGTTTTAATTTTCTGATTTTACGAAAGTCAGCTGTTACTTGACCAATGATATAATCTAGAGAGTCTGCGTTTTTAGAAATTACATTAATCTCATAATTCATTCTGTTTGCAATAAACTTTCTTCCGATATCAATTGGCATCAGAATTATATTATCTGAATTAAAACCAAAGCTGGTTCCTTTTTCTTTTAAGGAACCTATCACCTTAAATTTAGTACCAGCTATTGATACTTTTTGATCAATTTCATAACTTTCATCAAACAGTCTTTCTTTAACAGAGCTTCCTATTAAAACAACATTAGATCCTGTTTGTATTTCATTTTCAGAAAAGTTTCTACCTCTTTCAATAAAATATCCTGATGTAGATATATAATTTTTATCTGTACCAACTAAAGTTACATTTGGATTTGTTTCAAAGTTATTTCTTCGAATTTTAAATGTTCTTGACAATATTGAGCTTACTGAAGCATGCTTTGGATATTTTTCTGCAATTTTAAGAGCATGGCGATAATTTATTTTTTCAATTTTCTTTTTAGATTTACCAGAAATACTTGCTAAATTTTTTTGATTTTTATCCTTAATTTTAAAAGTATTTGATCCCATAGTGATAAAATTACTTTCAATTGATGTTTCAATTGATTCAATGGCAGTAATGATTCCCATTATTGCCATCATTCCAATGGAAATAATTGTGACAGTTAAAAAGCTTCTTAGAAAGTTTTTTTTTAAAGAGTCATATGCAATTTTTATATTTTCTGAAAGCATTCTTTTATAAAATTATAAAAATTAAGAATTATGAATATTTTACCATATTAATAGCTTGTTGAATGTTGAGCTAAATTGTTAAATTTGTATTAAACATAAAGATAATTTTAAAGAAGAAAAATTTGTCAGCGTATAGTAATTATCAACTTGAAATTTTAAAAAGAAAAGAATTTGGATTGTCACCAAAACCAATCGAATCCTTTGAGATTTTAAATGAAATTGTTAAGGACATTAAAAGAAATAGTTCTAAAACAAGAAAAGAAAGTTTAAATCATTTAATTTTTAATACACTTCCTGGAACAACACCCGCAGCAAAGGTTAAAGCTGAGTTTCTCAAAGATGTCATACTAAATTTAGAAAATATTGAAGAAATTTCTATTGACTTTGCATTTGAATTACTTTCACACATGAAAGGTGGTGCATCAGTCAGAGTATTGTTAGATATTGCTTTTTCAAACAATAAAATTTTAGCAAAAAAAGCATCTCAGGTTCTTAAAACTCAAGTCTTTCTCTATGATGAAGATACAAATAGACTAAAAATTGAATACCAAAAAGGTAACGAAATAGCAAAAGATATATTAGTAAGCTATTGCAAAGCAGAATTTTTCACAAGATTACCTTCACTGCCAAAAAAAATTGATGTTGTAACTTATGTAGTTGGAGTTGGAGATATTTCTACTGATTTATTATCACCTGGAAATCAAGCTCACTCTAGATCAGACAGAGAATTACATGGTCAATGTTTTGTTTCTAAAAAAGCTCAAAATGAAATTAAAGAGCTTCAATACCTTCATCCAGATAAAAGAGTGATGTTAGTAGCTGAAAAAGGTACAATGGGTGTCGGCTCTTCAAGAATGTCAGGTGTAAATAATGTTGCTCTTTGGACAGGAGTTCCATTAAGCAAATATATTCCATTTGTTAACATTGCACCTATTGTAGCTGGAACAAATGGTATATCACCAATTTTTCTAACTACTGTAAGTGTAACAGGAGGCATAGGTATTGATTTAAAGAACTGGGTGAAAAAATTAGATAAAGATGGTGAGCCAATTATTGATGAAAATGGAGATTTTGTTTTGCA
Organism: uncultured Bacteroidota bacterium; assembly: GCA_902597195.1. Lineage (GTDB taxonomy): Bacteria > Bacteroidota > Bacteroidia > Flavobacteriales > BACL11. The sequence goes on from CACJWV010000002.1 coordinate 37,003, forward strand.
GCAAACTTTTTCTGTGGAAACTGGAACTCATCTGGTCATTGATACAGAAAAAAAGAAACTGTTTTCAGGTAAAAAGGAACTAATAGATATCTCTAGCTCATTAAGTCCTCAAAAAATTGAATTTATTCGAGCTGGAGGATCTTATGCAGTAGTTTTTGGTAAAAAATTACAATCTTTTGCAGCTAATTTATTATCTGTCGAGCCTGCGCCAGTTTTTGCAAAATCTAAAATTATAACAAACAATAAATTTGGTCAAACAGCTGTTGAGAAAATTTTTAATTTAAATAAAATTGGAAATTATCAAAATCTAATTTTAAAAGCAGGTTCTGATGTTAGAGTTAAAGTAAACATTGTAGGATCTCAAGATACCACTGGATTAATGACCTCACAAGAGCTAGAATCAATGGCTGCCACGACAATATCTTCAGAAATTGATGGGGCTTATCAATCCGGATGTCACACTGCATCAGTTTGGGATTTAAAAGCTCAAGAAAATATTCCCAAGCTAATGAAATTCATGAAAGATTTTGGACTAATAACTGCAAGAGATCCTAACAATAATTATCATCCCATGACAGATGTAATTCATAAAGTTTTGAATGATATTACTGTTGATGATTGGTCTATTATAATTGGAGGCGATTCTCACACAAGGATGTCTAAAGGAGTAGCTTTTGGAGCTGATTCAGGAACTGTCGCTCTTGCACTTGCAACAGGAGAGGTATCAATGCCTATACCTGAATCTGTAAAAGTTACATTTAAAGGTAAAATGAAAGATCATATGGATTTTAGGGACGTGGTGCACGCTACGCAGGAGCAGATGTTAAATAAGTTTAAGGGAAATAATGTTTTTCAAGGCAGAGTGATAGAAGTCCACATCGGAACTTTACCATCCGATCAAGCTTTTACGTTTACTGACTGGACAGCTGAAATGAAAGCTAAGGCATCAATTTGCATTTCAGAAGGTGAAACACTAATCAAATCGTTAAACATAGCCATTCAAAGAATAGAAAATATGATTAGTAATGGCATGGATAATAATCGAGGTATTTTAAAAGGCTTAGTAAGTAAAGCAAATAGCAGAATCAATGAAATTAAAGATGGTAGTAAGCCTCCACTATCTCCTGACTCTAACGCAAAATATCATGCTGAACTAACTGTTGACTTAGACACAATTAATGAGCCTATGATTGCTGATCCAGACGTGGAAAATGAAGATGTATCCAAAAGATATACACATGATACAATACGACCTCTTTCTTATTACAAAGGACAAAAGAAAGTTGATTTAGGATTTGTTGGCTCATGCATGGTCCACAAAGGAGATTTAAAAATTGTATCACAAATGCTTAAGAACTTGGAAAAAGAACACAAAAGTGTTAAATTCAATGCTCCACTTGTTGTAACAGCCCCAACCTACAATATCATAGATGAGCTCAAAGAAGAAGGTGATTGGAGTATACTACAAAAATATTCAGGATTTGAATTTAATGACTCAAATCCAAAATCAAGTGCAAGGACCGAGTACGAAAATATGATGTACTTAGAAAGACCCGGATGCAACTTGTGTATGGGTAACCAAGAAAAAGCAGCCAAAGGGGATACTGTAATGGCAACGTCAACTAGACTTTTCCAAGGTAGGGTTGTTGAAGATTCTAAAAGGAAAAAAGGAGAGTCTTTACTATCCTCAACTCCGGTTGTGGTTCTTTCAGCAGTTCTTGGAAGAACTCCAAAAATTGAGGAATATATTGATGCTGTTGAAGGTATTAATTTAACAAAATTCTCACCTCCGAAATCTTCACTTTGCTCATAGTTTTTCAAACTTTTTATATTCAGGTATATCATCAACCAATTCTATTTTATTTTTAGAATAATCAACTTCTAAAACAAATTTTGACAGACCATTTGTAATTGATAGAAATGGAGCTTTCAAAGAGTAATTATATGATGCAACTTGATTTAAAACTTCTTTTGTTAGTGGTTTACTAAATGACTTACACTCAACAATTAAAATAGGTTCAGCAGAATTATTATACGCTACTATATCCATTCTTTTTTTTTGCAGATTATACTTGGTTGATTTTTCGATACCAATTAATCCTTCTCTATAACCTTTTTTCATAATGAGATACTTTACAAAATTTTGTCTAACCCACTCCTCTTCCGTGAGCACCACATATTTTTTTCTGATATCATCAAATATGTAAAACTTTCCATGTTTTTCTTTAATTTTAAAATCTGATATTTTACAGTATAAATCAGGATACATCATAAAAGTAAATTTAATTGAATTATAGAAATATTTTAAATTCCATCACAAAAAAAGAGTTTGCTCAAGTATACTTTTTAATGGGAGATGAACCTTACTTTATTGATAGTATTACGAAAACAGCGATTGATACAATAATTCCCGATGAGCATAAAACATTAAATCAAGCTATCTTTTATGGAAGAGATTCTGATGTAAATATTATTTTAAACGAATTAAAACAGTTCCCTTTTGGATTCCAAAAAAGATTAATCATAATAAGAGAGGCTCAACATTTAAAAAATATTGAGTACTTAGAAAATTATTTTGAGAAACCACAACCGTCTTCAATATTAATAGTTTGTTACAAGAACAAAAAACTTGACAAAAGAAAAAAAATTTATAAAATTTTGGAAAGCAGTCATGTTATTTTTAATTCTCAAAAAATATATGATAATAAAATAGCTGATTGGATTAAAAAATATCTTGAAACAAAAAATATTGTAATTGAACCAAAGGCTTGCAATACCATAATTGAGTATATTGGTAATGACTTATCAAAAATTTCTAATGAAATTAATAAGATATGTTCAGACTCAAGCGTAAAAAAAATAACAAATGATTTGATTAATGATCAAATTGGAATCAGCAAGGAATTTAATCTTTTTGAATTACAAAAATCGTTAGGAAAAAAAGATAAAAATAAAGCATTAATTATCATGAACTATTTTGCTGCTAACCCTAACAAAAATCCAAGTGTTTTAATCCTCTCCTCAATCTTTAACTACTACAACAAACTTTTGTTAATAAAGCAGATAAAAGACAAATCAACTTTAGCTAAAAAGATTGGAGTCAATACATATTTTTTGAATGACTATATACAGGCATCTAAAAAATATGAGTTCAAAGAATTATTGAATATAATTAATTTGATATGTGAATATGATCTCAGAACAAAAGGAATAAACAATAATAAAATTAGTCAATCAGATCTTCTAAAAGAGTTAATAACAAAAATTCTTTACTGCAATAATATTTTAATTCAAAATAAAGAACAAACTTATTAAGTATATTTGCAGACTGCTTTTATGAGACCACTTTTAATTTTAATTTTCTATTTTTTTTGCTCCATAGTTTTTGCGCAAACAGGTTCAATAAGAGGTTTTGTATACGACAAAGAAACAGGTGAACCAGTTATATATTGCAACACATACCTTGAGGGGACAAATCTTGGGTCACCAACAGACTTAAATGGTTTATATAATATAAGTAAAGTTCCTAATGGTAACTACAAAATTGTAATTAGTTACATTGGATATGATACATTAAAAGCGAATATTCAGATCACTGAAAATAAAATTTTAAACAAAAATTTTGAAATTTCACAATCATCAGTTAGGCTTGATGAATTGATAATTTCCGCAGAAAGACAGGAGATGAAAACTGAAGTCAAAGCAGCAGCGATTAAAGTATCTAAGAAGGATTTAGAGATGATTCCAACAATTGGTGGAGAGCCAGATATTGCTCAATACATGCAAATAATTCCTGGAGTTGTTTTTACAGGAGACCAAGGAGGTCAATTATACATCAGAGGGGGGTCTCCCGTACAAAATAAAGTTCTTTTAGACGGTATGATTATCTACAGTCCTTTTCATTCGATAGGTTTATTTTCTGTTTTTGACTCTGATATTATAAAATCAACTGATGTTTACACTGGTGGATTTAATGCTGAATATGGTGGTAGAATTTCCTCAATAATGGATATCAATACCATTGATGGAAACAAAAAAAATCTTTCTGGTAAAGTTTCAGCAAATACTTTTGGTTCTAAAATTTTTCTAGAGGGGCCAGTCACTAAAGGCAAATCATCTTTCATAGTTTCAGCAAAAAACTCTTACTTAGACAAAACATCAAATTATATTTACAAAGACCCCATTCTTTTCTTTGATGACAAAGGACTACCCTATAGCTACTTTGATTTATATGGAAAACTAACCTTTACATCTGATAATGGAAGTAAAATAAATTTATTTGGATTTAATTTTATTGATGAAGTAGATTATAACAACATCTCTAAATTGAATTGGAATTCATCTGGAATTGGAAGTAAATTTATACTCATACCTGGTTCATCTCCTGTTCTAATCGAGGGTAATTTTGCTTATTCCTCATACAATATTTTTCTTGATGAAAACTCACTTCCAACCAGAGAGAGTAAAATAAATGGTTTTAATATGGGGTTTGATTTCACTTCATTTTTAAAAAATGGAAAAGTTAAGTATGGATTTGATATTAACGGTTTTCAAACTGACTTTACAACATTTAACTCAGTAAACTCACAAATTGACCAAGATGAGAATACTTCAGAATTTTCATCTTATGTAAACTATCAATATAATTCTACAAGATTTATAATTGAGCCGGGTTTCAGAATTCAAAAATACACATTGGGGTTTTCACCTGAACCGAGACTTGGGGTTAAATACATAATATCTGATAAATTAAGATCAAAATTTGCAACTGGATTGTATTCCCAAAATATTATTAGTACAGTCTCTGATAGAGATGTTGTAAATCTTTTTACTGGAATTATATCATCTCCTGAGGAGCTTCCTCCAAATAGTGATGGGGAAAACTATTCAGACAAATTTCAAAAATCAATACATTATATTGCCGGTATAGAGTATGATTTGAATCAAAAAATTGATTTTCAAGTTGAAGGATATTACAAAGATTTTAATCAATTAACTAACATTAACAGAGACAGAACAAGTAATGATGATAATCAATTTATTGTTGAGAAGGGATCTGCAAAAGGTATTGATTTTCTCACAAAATATAAGTCAAAGGAATTATACGTATGGTTGGTATATTCATACTCAATAGTTGAAAGGCAAGATGGTGATTTTACATATTCTCCTCATTTTGATAGAAGACACAATATAAACTTTGTAACATCAGTACACTTAGATAAAAAAAGAACATGGAAAGCAGATGTTAGATGGAATCTTGGGTCTGGGTTTCCTTTTACACAAACACAAGGTTTTTATGAAAATATTCCTTTTGGTGATGGCATTAACACCGATATAACTCAAATTAATGGAGAACTTGAGATTGCATATGCTGAGCTTAACAAAGGAAGGTTACCATATTACCACAGACTAGATTTTTCATTATCAAAAAAGTTTAAATTATTTAAGTCAAGTGATCTAGATATAACCTTTTCTGTCACAAACATGTACAACCGAGAAAACATATTTTACTTTAACAGAGTAAAATATGAGAGAATAAACCAATTACCTTTAATGCCAAGTTTAGGTGCTAGTCTGATATTTTAAAATTTAAACATTCATATAATACATTATTTCAATTCTAAATATTAAATTTGTGAACTAGACAATATTGTTTAGTGTCCAATTCATCCAAATATATATTTGTGACAGGTGGTGTAACATCATCACTTGGTAAAGGAATAATATCAGCATCATTAGGTAAATTATTAAAATCCAGAAACTTTAGTGTCACAATACAGAAACTAGATCCTTATATTAATGTTGACCCTGGCACTATGAATCCATATGAACATGGGGAATGCTACGTTACAGAAGATGGTGCAGAAACTGATTTAGACTTAGGTCACTACGAGAGGTTTTTAAATGAATATACGTCATCAGAAAATAATGTAACAACTGGAAGTATCTATCAAGAGGTTATAAACAAAGAAAGAAGAGGTGACTATTTAGGTAAAACTGTTCAAATTATTCCTCACATAACCGATGAAATAAAAAAAAGAATTCAATTGCTCTCTTCAAAGAAAAATTATGATTTCATAATTACTGAAATTGGAGGAACAGTTGGAGATATTGAATCACTTCCGTACATAGAAGCTGTTAGACAATTAAAAAGAGAGTTAAAAGATAAATGTATTTTTATCCACCTAACTCTTGTTCCATATTTAAGTGCAGCCGGAGAATTAAAAACAAAGCCAACTCAACACTCTGTAAAATTATTACTAGAATCCGGAATACAGCCAGATATACTTGTTTGTAGAACTGAAAGAGAATTATCAGAAAAATTAAAAAATAAAATTTCTCTTTTTTGCAATGTTGATATTGACTCAGTGATACAATGCATCGACGCTGATTCAATATACAAAGTGCCTCTTTTGATGAAAGAGGAAATGCTTGACTTAGTTGTATTAAAAAAATTAAACGTCTCTCACAACAATAAAATTAATCTAAATGAATGGACTAACTTTTTAAACAAATTAGAAAATCCAAAAAATAACATAAAAATCGCTTTGGTTGGTAAATATGTTCAGCTAACTGATTCATATAAATCTATAATTGAAGCAATAACTCACGCATCTACCTACTTTGGAGTAAAGGTTGATTTAAAACTAATTAACTCTGAAGAGATAGTTGAAAATAATTTATATGAAAAGTTTAATAACGTTCAAGGGATGATAGTTGCTCCAGGCTTTGGTGAAAGAGGCATTGAGGGAAAAATACTTTCAGTATGTTACAGCAGAAAAAATAATATTCCTTTTTTTGGAATTTGTTTAGGAATGCAATGTGCTGTTATAGAATATATGAGAAATATACTTGGTAAAAAAGATGCATCAACAACAGAAATAGATAAAACAACATCAACACCAGTTATTGACCTAATGCACAATCAAAAGCAGATTAGAGAAAAAGGAGGTTCTATGAGACTCGGGTCCTATGAATGTAAACTAATTGAAAATACAATAGTATCATCTTCTTACAACAAAAAAATTATTAATGAAAGGCATCGTCACAGATACGAATTCAATAACAATTTCAGAGAATTATTTTTTAGCAAAGATATGATTATGAGTGGATATAATCCTAAAAATAACTTAGTTGAGATAATTGAATTAAAAAATCATCCTTGGTTTGTAGGAGTGCAATTTCATCCTGAGTACAAAAGCACTGTACAAAACCCTCATCCTCTATTCATTAGTTTTATTAATTCCATAATTAAAAATCATGAAAAATAAAGATAGCAGTTCTCTAGTTGGCTTTGTTCTAATAGCAATAGTTTTAATTTTCTTTAATGTTTTTATATTTCCTAAATTTCAACCTGAAGAGAAAGAAACTGCTTCACAAAGTGTTCAAGATTTTTCTCAAAATGATAATTTACTAAAAAATGAAGAAGTTTTAGAAAATATAATTTCTGAAAAACTATTCACTTTAGAAAATGAAAAAATCAAACTATTAATCTCTAACATTGGAGGCAGAATTAATGAAGTAATATTAAAAGAGTATAAAAATTATAGTGGTGAAGAGCTAAAATTATTTACTGCGGATTCAACAAGTTTTAGTTTAGATTTTTTAACTAATCAAAATATTAAAACTGAAAATAGAAATTTTATTGCCATTGACTCTTCTTCTAATTTTCTTAAACTAAGATGTTTGGTTTCAAATGACAGCTACATAGATTACGTTTATACAATTGACAATGACTATAAAGTAGATTTTGATCTTGAATTTTATGGCCTTGATGAATTAATTCCAAGAAATGTTAATTATATGAATCTTGAATGGAAAATGAAAACTCCACAAACAGAGAAGAGCAAGAAAAATCAAGAAATGTACACTGGCATTTACTATCAATTTAAAGCAGATAATGAAGTAGATAATTTATCACTTACTAAGGATAGTGAAAAAGATATTAAATCGAATTTAAATTGGGTTGCCTTCAAGCAACAATTTTTTAGTGCAATTTTTATTTCAAAAAATGGCTTTTCCAAGCCAATTTCTTTGGAAGTTTCAAAAAATGAAAACTCAACTTATGTTAAGGAACTAAGCGCAAAATTTGAAATTCCATTCAATCATAATAGTGCTGAAAAAAATTCATTTCAATTTTATTTTGGTCCAAATCACTATCCGACTCTTAAAAATTATGATTCGGGATTTGAGGAAATAATACCATTAGGGTGGTCTTTGTTTAGATGGGTAAACAAATACATCATAATCAATTTATTTGATTTTTTGAGCAAATACTTTAATAACTATGGCCTTATTATATTACTATTAACAATTATAATTAAGCTTGCTTTGGCTCCATTTACTTATAAAGCTTATTTGTCTCAAGCTAAGATGAAGGTTTTAAAGCCAGAGATTGATAAGATCTCTGAAAAAGATAAAGATCCAATGAAAGTTCAACAAGCTACAATGAACTTATATCGTAAAGCAGGTGTAAATCCAATGGGAGGTTGTTTGCCTATGCTTTTTCAGTTTCCCATACTAATTGCAATGTTTAGATTTTTTCCTGCATCAATTGAACTTAGACAAAAAAGCTTCCTATGGGCTGATGATTTATCAGCATATGATTCCGTTCTAGAGTTAGGGTTTAACATACCGTTTTATGGTGATCATGTTAGTTTATTTACACTTTTGATGACAATTTCGACATTATTATATACAAGGATGAATACTTCAATGGCTACTGGACAAATGGCTCAAATGAAATGGATGATGTATTTAATGCCAATTATGTTTCTAGGATTTTTTAACAATTATGCAGCAGCACTTAGCTACTACTATTTCCTTGCAAATATGTTCACATTTGGTCAGCAGTATTTTATGAAAAAATTCTTTATTAATGATGATGCTTTGTTAGCAGAAATTGAAAAAAATAAAAGAAAACCAAGGAAAAAATCTAATTTTCAAAAAAGATTAGAACAAATGCAAAAACAGCAGGAGATGAAAATGAAAAAAAGAAAATAATTTAAATAATTAAAATTGAGTGGTACATTGCTAAAAAAACATAAGCAAGTTTTGCTATAACACCTCCAAAAAATCCAATTAACGCTCCAACTGATATTTTTAAAGAACTTACAAAATCATTTTTTTCTAGTTTCGCACCTAAAAAGCTTCCTAAAAGTGGTCCAATTATGATTCCAATCGGTGAAAAAAATAATCCAAATATAATTCCAACCAATACCCCTCTTTCAGCATATTTACCTCCACCAAAATATTTAACACCTTTGATTTGCATCCAGTAATCAAGTACTGTTATAAAAATTAGAAAGAATGTTAAAAAAATCAATATGTTTATTCCAAATGAGTAGCTAGTAAAAAAATGAAGAATTAATATTGATAGATAAGCTATGGGAGGGCCAGGAAAAATTGGATTAAAACATCCGATAATTGATAAAACAAACAGAATAACGGATATTATAATTATTAACGTTTCCACTCATCAAATATATCAATTGTTTCGATATTATTAAATTTGCAATAAATCACAACTTTGAATAATTTAAGAAACATTTCACCAATTGATGGAAGATACGCATCAAAAACAAAAGTCCTTCAAGATTACTTTTCTGAATTTTCTCTTATAAAGTACAGAGTAAAAGTTGAAATAGAATATTTGATCGCTCTTAGCAATTTAAAAGAACTCAATTTTTTTCTGACTAAAAATCAAACTGAGGAACTCAGAAAAATTTATATTGATTTTGATATCGATGATGCTAAAAGAATAAAAGAAATAGAAAAAGAAACAAATCATGATGTTAAATCAGTTGAAATTTTTATAAGAGAAGTTTTTGAAAAAATTAAATTAAGTAAATACAAAGAATATATTCATTTTGGTCTTACATCTCAAGATATCAACAATACAGCATTTCCATTAATGCTTAAAGATTTTATGTTTAATCATCTTTTTGATTCTTTTAACAATTTGCAAAACCAAATAAAAGAGATTACAAAAAAATGGAGTAGTATAACAATAATTGCTAGAACTCATGGTCAGCCTGCCTCACCGACTAAACTTGGAAAAGAATTCTTAGTTTTTCATGAAAGAATACATAATCAATTAGAAATTTTAAAAGATATTAAAATGTCTTGTAAATTCGGCGGAGCAACTGGAAATTTGAACGCACATGTCATTACTTTTCCAAAGACCAACTGGATTGAATTTGCTGACAACTTTACACTAAAATATCTTGGTCTTAAAAGACAAAAAACTACAACTCAAATTGATCACTATGATACACTATCTCAAATTATGCATGCTAGCATAAGAATAAATACAATTCTTTTAGACCTATGCAGAGATGTTTGGACCTATATATCTATGGACTTTTTTAAACAAAAAATTTCGGAAAAAGAAGTTGGGTCATCTGCAATGCCTCATAAAGTAAATCCAATAGATTTTGAAAATGCAGAAGGTAATCTAGGAATTAGTAATGCCCTACTAAATTTTTTGTCTGAAAAATTACCTATTTCAAGACTTCAAAGAGATTTAACAGACAGTACTGTAATTAGAAATCTAGGTATTCCATATGCTCATATTTTTATAGCAATACAATCAATACAAAGGGGTCTTAATAAGCTTTTAGTAAATGAAAATAAAATCAATGATGATATAGAAAATAATTGGGCTGTTGTTGCTGAAGCAATTCAAAATATTCTCAGAAGAGAAAGATTTGAAAACCCATATAATGTTTTAAAAGATTTGACAAGAAAAAATAAAAAAATAAACAAAGAAGATTTGCATAATTTTATTGATTCTTTAAATATTAGTGATGAGGTAAAAAAAGAACTTAAGATTATAACTCCTTACAATTATACTGGAACAGCTTAAATACTTACTTTAAATTTTTTCAAATAATCACTCCAGTTCCATAGAAAGTGTGATAACAAGTTTTTTAGTTCATGAATAAAAACCGGATTGGGCTCATTTTTTCTTCTGAAAAGATCAACTTGACATTTATTAATCTCATACTTTTCAAAAAGTGCATACGCCATTGCTTTAGCGCTAGAATCATGAATTGAAATTAATTGATTAAAAAAACTATCATAATCAATAAAATGATCGATTGTTACACTTGAGTTTCTATTAAAGTAACTCAATGAATCTTCTATGATCATATCCTTCATTTTTGAAACCTGAGATTCCTCAAAATAATTTTTTAACTCACTGATATTTCCAAGAATTATTATAATTCTAAACCATCTAATATCATCATCTTTTATTTCTGGACTAATATCTAAATTATTATTTTCATTTATAAATTCCTTTATTTCAATAAATCCAGAGTCAATAACATCATTAATGGACATAACGTATTTACTGATTGTTATTTCTAACTTTTCTTTTTTCTTTCTTGATAATCTAAAAAAACTTAACATTCAAAAAGTTTACTTTTTATTTTATCACCAATTGACAAACAAGCTGTTGCAGCAGGAGATGGAGCATTTAGTACATGCAAATTATTATTATTTTTTTCAAAAACGAAATCGTCTTCAATTGAACCATCTTTTTTTAATAGAATAGCCCTAACTCCGCTTCTACAATATTTAAAATCGTTTTCACAGATTGAAGGTACTAATTTATTTATTTCTTTCAAAAATATTTTTTTTGAGAATGCTCTTTTATATTCATCTAAACCAAATTTCCAATTTTTTAAAAACAATTTCCATGTACCTTTAAATGAAAGTGCATCAAAAGTATCTTCAAAACTAAACTCATTTTTTAAATAATCTTCTCTCTTAAATGTAAATACAGCATTTGGACCGCATTCAATAGTACCATCCATCATCCTTGTAAAATGTATTCCTAAAAAAGGAAATTTAGGATTTGGCACTGGGTAGACTAAATTTTTTATTCTATTCTTTACATTTTTATTTAATCTAAAAAAATCACCTCTAAATGTTACAATCTTTGATTGTGTGCATATATTATCCAATTTTGCTAGCCTATCAGAATGTAACCCACCACAAAAGATTGAATATTTATATTTTAATTTTCCTAAGCTTGTATCTACACAATCTTTGTCTATTTTTTGAACTTTACAATCAGTTAAAACAGTTACATTTTTATTTTTTCTTATTTTTTGAAATAAAGATATTGCTAAGGATCTATAATTGATTATTCCAGATTGAGGAACAAATAAGGCCTCAATACCGTCAACATATGGCTCTACTTTTTTAATATCTTTTTTATTGATCATCTTTATACCTGATAGTCCATTTTGCTTACCATTTAGTTCTAATTTATAGAGACTTTCTATTTCATTTTGATTTGTTGCGACAACTATTTTTCCACATATGTCATGTTCAACTTTATTTTCTTTGCAATACTTTATGAGCATTTCACGACCAATTGTACAATTAATTGCTCTTTCTGATCCAGGCTTATAATAAAGACCAGAGTGAATTACTCCGGAATTTCTTTGTGATTGATGAATACATATTTCTTTTTCTTTTTCAATTATAGCCAATCTTAAGTCTTTGAAATCTTTAATAATACTGTGTGCTGTTGCTAAACCAACTAGGCCTGTTCCAACAATAACTATATCGAAATATTTATGATTCAACTAAAAATAATTTATCATCTAAAATCCAAAAAAATAATGACTTTAAGAAAATTAATTTCAATGTATATTTGATAAAATTAATCTAGGAAATTTAATTTATTGAAACCGTGATTATTTTTTCTACCCAAAATATCAAAATTAACTCCATTTGGTACAAAATATTCTATTTCTTTAATATTAGTTGTACTACTTACATAGGCTCGAACATACTTGATACTACTATCTAAAAAATCAACATATACCAAATGTAAAATTCCATTTTTAAAAGTTAGATGGGGATTAAACTTAGGGCCAGCTAAAGATGAATCAGTAAAAGAAATACCTGTTGATAAATTTTTAACTCCTTCAAATGAGTAGCTTAAAAAGCAATTTTGCCCACCATTTCTATCATCTTGCCAAACAATAAAAATACTATCACTACTATTAGATATTTCAGGGTACCTTTGATTTACATTTGGAATTTCATCAATATTTAGATTGTAAGAGTAATCTAAAGTAACATTAGATATTGAAGTCAAAACAATTTCATTATTTCCAGTAGCCCCACTTTTTTTAACGATTAACAGCGAATCATCTATAAAAACTCCTCTTGAAACTGATGATGGACAAGAATTTAGAATCCAATCGTAATCATCAATTTCATTAACCTGATCAAAAGATACTCCATAATTTGATGATTTGGACACGTAACTATTTCTTTTGTTATTTTCATTATTTCTAAATAAAACATAAATATTATTACCACTAACTAACAAAGATGCTTTACAGCAATCACAAGGATCATCTGGAGAGTTTAATGTGGAGCTAACGGCAGTGCCAAAAGTTAGTCCAAAATCATTTGAGGTTCTGACCATTTGTTCTGCTGTAGAAAAACTTAAGTCATTTTTCATGTAAGAAACTACTGGGTGACCTTGGTCATTTATTGCAATATTACCCATTCTACAAATCTGAGGAGAATCATTTTCTGAAACTCTTATTGTATCTGAAAAAGTAATTCCACCATCAAAAGATCTAATCATCATGATTGAACTATGTGTAGTTGCAGAGGATGTAAAAACTATATAAATAGTATCTCCTTTAGCTGCAATTTCAGGGCCGTCTTGAGATGAAGGTTGTATTCCTGTGGTTATTATATCGTAAGGACTTGTAAATCCATTTCCGTTCCACTTTGAAATTCTTATTGTCTTAGGTGATGTATTGTTTCTAAAAACGATAAATGGATCATTATTTGCATCTAATGCAATCCTTGGTCTTCCAAAACCATCATTACCACTGCTGACAGTAATATGATTATTGAAATTTAATTGAGAAAATGAAAGTATTGGACATAATACTAAAAAAAATATGATTTTTATTTGTGTGAACATTAAAACAATTTAAACAAAATTAATTAAAAGATTATGTTTTTAAAAACTGTATGAAATTTTAAACTTTATCAAAACAAATATTCTTAAAAATTATAGTACCAATGCAGAATAATAGTATTACAATCCAAAGTGCAATTTGTTGTGAAAAATTAGCTGATATTATTCCAAATAACAAAGGCCCAACAAATGATGTTGCTTTACCCGTTAGAGCAAAAAATCCATAAAACTCATTTTTTTTGTTTACTGGAATAATTTTTGACAACAATGATCTGCTTGAGGATTGATTTGGACCAACCATTAGACCAAGTAAGATTGCTGAAATCCAAAAGGTAGTTTTAGGTGAGCTTGTATATGGAGCGAAAAATGCAATCAGTGTTGAAAAAATTAATAAATAAAGTGTTATTAAAATAGCTCTTTTAGAACCTATCTTATCTTCAACATAACCAAAAATAAATGAACCTATAGCGGCAGAAATATTTAAAAAAATCCCTAATATAAATACTTCTCTTAGTTCAAAACCGACTGTACCCACTGCATAAATTCCACCAAGTGAAAAAATTGTAATTAATGCATCGTTGTAAAATAGTCTAGCTATAAAAAATTTAAAAATGATTTTGTATTCTTTAATACTTGTAAAAGTTGATTTTAGTTGATTTAATGTGCTTAATTTTTTAGTAACTGATTTCTTTTTTTCTTTCAAAAAAATAAATGCTGGAGCACTAAAAAGGAAAAACCATATTGCAACCAATATGGTTATTTTAGGAATTTCTGAGGATTGATTTACATCAAAAATAGACAAACAAATAAATAGTGAAATTAATCCTCCAACAAATCCAAATCCCCATGCATTTCCTGAAATCTTACCTGAGTTTTGATTATTAGATAAGTCGGGTAGAAAAGAATTATAAAATACTGTGGACAGCTCAAAGGCCACATTTGCAATAGCGAAAAAAATCAGACTAAACATTATATCTCCCTTTTCTGGAAAATAAAGCAATCCAATAAAAATGATACTTACATATGTAGTGATGATTAGCATTAGTTTTCTTGATGAATTTCTATCAGCTAATGCCCCCAAAATTGGAGATAAAATTGCAGCAATTATAGAAGAAATTGATATGACTCTTGTCCAAAGTAAAGTACCTTTATCTACATCTTCAACTATGTATGTTGTAAAAAAAGCGCTATAGATAAAAGTGACAATGATTGTAGAAAATGGCTGACTTGCAAAGTCATATAGTGACCATGCAAATATTTTGTTTTTAATTTTAAACATTACAAAACAAATATCTTACAAATTAATTAATAAGTAGCAAAAAGAGTAAATTTGTGATTCTTATTAAATTATAATTAAGCATTTTAAAATATGAAATACTCTGAACTGAACTATAAAAGAATAAAAATTGGTGAATTTAAAAATTATGTCGATAATTTAATAGTTGAATTTAACAACTCCTCAGAAGCCAATACACAAATTGAGATAATTGAAAAATATCAAAAAAAACAAAAAGAATTTCACTCATATTCTAGCATTGCTAATTTAAACTTTGCAAGAGACACTAGAGACAAAAAAGCTATTGAAGAAAATCTTTATTATGATAATATAGGTCCTGAATATTCTGCAATTGATAATAAATTCACTAAAACAATAAATAATTCTAAGTTTAAAAGAGAGCTAGTTGATAAGTTTGGCTCTCATTTCAATGATTTGATAGAAATGGAACTAAAATCTTTCGATGAAAAAATTGTTGATATCCTAAAAATTGAGAATACAATAAAAAATAGGTATAGAACTTTACTTGCAAACGCAAAGATTGAATTTGATGGAAAAATACTCAATTTAACAGGTCTTACACCTTACATGCAAAGTACTAACAGGGAAGAAAGAAAGTCTGCTTACAAAAAACTAGACGAATTTTTTAAAAACAATTCTCAGGAGCTTGATATTATTTTTGATCGACTTGTTCAGCTCAGAGATCAAAAAGCAAAAATTCTTGGATTTCAAAACTATGTCGAACTTGGTTATTTAAATATGAGTAGATCAGAATATGGACCAAAAGAGATCAAAAAGTATAGAGAACTAATAGTCAAATATATTGTTCCATTAGTCAAAAAAATCAATAATAAAAGAAAAGAAATTTTAGGAATTGATAGAATGAGAATATACGATACACTATATTTTAAAAATGGAAATCCTAAACCTAAAGGAGGAGTTGAATTTCAAGTTAATCAAGCTAAAAAAATGTATAGTGAGTTATCTCCCGAAACAAAAGAGTTTTTTGATATTATGGTTAATGAGGAATTAATGGACTTAGACAATAGGGCCGGTAAATCTGGTGGAGGGTTTTGTACATCATTTCCTCTTTATGAAAGACCTTACATTTTTGCTAATTTCAATGGTACAGATCATGATGTAACTGTTTTAACACACGAAGCTGGTCATGCCTTTCAATGCTACATGAGCCGAAAACAACCTATTAATAGATATTTATGGCCAACTTATGAGGCATGTGAAATACATTCCATGAGTATGGAATTTTTAACTTGGGACTGGATGGAATTATTTTTTAAAGAGGACACTGAAAAGTTTCTTTTTAAGCATATCGCTGGTTCTCTTTCATTTCTACCTTATGGTGCATTAGTTGATCATTTTCAACATTGGGTTTATGAAAATCCAAATGCACTTCCTAAAGAAAGGAAAGAAAAATGGTTAGAGCTTGAAGCTATTTATCAACCTGACAAAGATTATGATGATTTATCATTTTTAGGATCAGGAGGATTATGGCAAAAACAATCTCACATCTACCAAGTACCTTTTTATTACATTGACTATACATTAGCTCAAGTTTGTGCTTTCCAGTTTTGGATAAAAATGGGTATAGATAAAGAATCTACATGGAAAGACTATTTAAAACTTTGTGAGGCAGGAGGTTCTCTTCCTTTTCTTAAGCTTGTCAAGCTTGCTAATCTTGATTCTCCATTTGACGAAAAGGTCTTTCAGAATGTTGCTGATAAAGTGGATAAATGGTTAGATGAAAATAGTTTATAAACTATCGCAGTTCTTAAAATAAAAAAACCCCTGCGAAATTACAGAGGTTTTTTTATTATGATTGGCGACTACTTACTCTTCCAGATTTTACTCTAGTACCATCAGCGCAACTGGGCTTAACTTCTCTGTTCGAGATGGGAAGAGGTGATCACCAGCGCAATAGTCACCATAAGTTTTATTATGACATATTAGTGTAATGAATATAATTATAATTTCCTGTTTATTAAGTCTACGGGTAATTAGTATCACTCGGCTTTGACATTTCTGCCTTTACACCTGTGACCTATCAACGTCATAGTCTATAACGACCCTTAAAAGAAATCTTATCTTGAGATGAGTTTCGTGCTTAGATGCTTTCAGCGCTTATCTCATCCGAACGTAGCTACCCTGCGGTGCAGCTGGCGCTACAACAGGTACACTAGAGGTTCGTCCATTCCGGTCCTCTCGTACTAGGAACAGGTTCTCTCAAATTTCTAACGCCCACAACAGATAGGGACCGAACTGTCTCGCGACGTTCTGAACCCAGCTCGCGTGCCACTTTAATGGGCGAACAGCCCAACCCTTGGGACCTTCTCCAGCCCCAGGATGTGACGAGCCGACATCGAGGTGCCAAACCACTCCGTCGATATGAGCTCTTGGGAGTGATCAGCCTGTTATCCCCGGAGTACCTTTTATCCTTTGAGCGATGGCCCTTCCATGCGGAACCACCGGATCACTATGCCCGACTTTCGTCTCTGTTCGACTTGTAAGTCTCTCAGTTAAGCACCCTTGTGCCATTACACTCTACGCACGGTTACCAAGCGTGCTGAGGGTACCTTTGGGAGCCTCCGTTACTCTTTTGGAGGCGACCACCCCAGTCAAACTACCCACCAAACACTGTCTCCTAAAAGGATTAGATTCCCAACAAATAAAGGGTGGTATTTCACTTGTTGACTCCACGATTCCTAACGAAACCGCTTCATAGTCTTCCACCTATTCTACACATCATTTATCCGAAATCAATGTTAAGTTGTAGTGAAGGTTCACGGGGTCTTTCCGTCCCGTTGCGGGTAATCGGCATCTTCACCGATACTACAATTTCACCGAGCTCATGGCTGAGACAGTGCCCAGATCGTTACACCATTCGTGCAGGTCGGAACTTACCCGACAAGGAATTTCGCTACCTTAGGACCGTTATAGTTACGGCCGCCGTTTACCGGGGCTTCATTTTAGAGCTTCTACCGAAGTATAACCCCTCCACTTAACCTTCCGGCACCGGGCAGGTGTCAGACCCTATACATCCTCTTTCGAGTTAGCAGAGTCCTGTGTTTTTGATAAACAGTCGCCTGGGCCTATTCACTGCGGCTTCTTACCGAAGTAAGTAAGCGTCTCTTATTCCGAAGTTACGAGACTAATTTGCCTAGTTCCTTAGCCATGAATCACTCGAGCACCTTAGTATTTTCTACTTGACTACCTGTGTCGGTTTGAGGTACGGGTAGTATTTATCTAAGTTTAGAGGTTTTTCTTGGTAGCATGATTACATCTATATCCACTTGTCCGAAGACTCATGGTACTATCTGACTTCAGCACAAAAGACGGATTTGCCTATCTTTCGTATACCTATGTCATTCAACGTACTATTCCGTCAGTACGCAAGATTGTCACTTCTACGTCACCCCATCACAATAAATACTAGTACAGGAATATTAACCTGTTATCCATCGACTACCCCGTTCGGGTTCGCCTTAGGTCCCGACTAACCCTGATCCGATTAACGTTGATCAGGAAACCTTAGTCTATTGGTGAGCGGGTTTCTCGCCCGCTTTATCGTTACTTATACCTACATTTTCTTTTCTGAACGCTCCAACATGACTCACATCACATCTTCGACGCAGTTCAGAATGCTCTCCTACCATCATAAATGATCTATAGCTTCAGTAATATGCTTATGCCCGATTATTATCCACGCGCGATCGCTCGACTAGTGAGCTGTTACGCACTCTTTAAATGAATGGCTGCTTCCAAGCCAACATCCTAGCTGTCAAAGCAATCACACAACGTTAGAACAACTTAGCATATATTTAGGGACTTTAGCTGATAGTCTGGGTTGTTTCCCTCTCGGCAATGGACCTTAGCACCCACTGCCTCACTCCCAATCAAATGTCATAGCATTCGGAGTTTGTCTGGAATTGGTAGGTGGTGAAACCCCCGCATCCAATCAGTAGCTCTACCTCTATGACAATAAAATTGAGGCTGCACCTAAATGCATTTCGGAGAGTACG
The DNA here is from genome assembly GCA_902597195.1 of uncultured Bacteroidota bacterium. Classification (GTDB taxonomy): domain Bacteria; phylum Bacteroidota; class Bacteroidia; order Flavobacteriales; family BACL11. Next base: position 56,282 of record CACJWV010000002.1, read on the forward strand.
AGCTATCTCCCAGTTTGATTAGCCTTTCACCCCTACCCACAGGTCATCCAAACACTTTTCAACGTGTACTGGTTCGGTCCTCCACTTCGGGTTAACGAAGTTTCAACCTGCCCATGGGTAGATCACTGGGTTTCGCGTCTACCCCCCCTAACTGAACGCCCTATTCAGACTTGCTTTCGCTACGGATGCGAATCATAAATTCTTATCCTTGCTAGAGAGGAGTAACTCGTAGGTTCATTATGCAAAAGGCACGCCGTCACCCCAAAGGGCTCCGACCGCTTGTAAGCGTATGGTTTCAGGTTCTATTTCACTCCCCTGTTCGGGGTACTTTTCACCTTTCCCTCACGGTACTAGTTCACTATCGGTCTCTCTTGAGTATTTAGCCTTACCGGATGGTCCCGGCAGATTCAGACAGGATTTCACGTGTCCCGCCCTACTCAGGATACTACTAAGTATTGAATTTATTTCGTTTACGGGACTATCACCCTCTGTGGTATTTTTTTTCCAAAAAATTTCTACTATAAATTCAAAGTCTATATTGTAGTCCTACAACCCCATTTATGCCGAAACATAAATGGTTTGGGCTATTTCCATTTCGCTCGCCACTACTTTGGAAATCACTATTGTTTTCTCTTCCTCTGGTTACTTAGATGTTTCAGTTCACCAGGTTAGCTTCATATTGATGATTAATCTTCAATTAATCAGGTTGCCCCATTCGGAAATTTTCGGATTAAAGGTTATTTGCACCTACCCGAAACTTATCGCAGCTTGTCACGTCCTTCATCGCCTAAGAGAGCCAAGGCATTCACCATACGCCCTTAATTAACTTAAAATATTAGGTATATAATATATATTCATTACAACAATACGTCAAAGAACAATTGGTGGAGAATATCGGAGTCGAACCGATGACCTCTTGCGTGCAAAGCAAGCGCTCTAGCCAACTGAGCTAATCCCCCTTGGTAGTCTCGGGCAGACTCGAACTGCCGACCTCTACATTATCAGTGTAGCGCTCTAACCAGCTGAGCTACGAGACTTAAAAAGGGAAAAAGAAGATAGAATTATTTCCTAAAAGCACTCAAAAAAAGAGATATTCCAGCCGCACCTTCCGGTACGGCTACCTTGTTACGACTTAGCCCTAGTTACTTGTTTTACCTTAGGCAGCTCCTTGCGGTTACTGACTTTAGGTACCCCAAACTTCCATGGCTTGACGGGCGGTGTGTACAAGGCCCGGGAACGTATTCACCGCACCATGGCTGATGTGCGATTACTAGCGATTCCAACTTCACAGAGTCGAGTTGCAGACTCCGATCCGAACTGGGATAATTTTTATGGATTAGCTCTCTGTCGCCAGATGGCTTCCCACTGTAATTACCATTGTAGCACGTGTGTAGCCCAAGACATAAGGGCCGTGATGATTTGACGTCATCCCCACCTTCCTCTCTGTTTACACAGGCAGTCTTTCTAGAGTTCCCGACATTACTCGCTGGCAACTAAAAATAGGGGTTGCGCTCGTTATGGGACTTAACCCGACACCTCACGGCACGAGCTGACGACAACCATGCAGCACCTTGTAATCCGTTCGAAAAAAGATTGATTTCTCAATCGGTCGTATTACATTTAAGCCTTGGTAAGGTTCCTCGCGTATCATCGAATTAAACCACATGCTCCACCGCTTGTGCGGGCCCCCGTCAATTCCTTTGAGTTTCATTCTTGCGAACGTACTCCCCAGGTGGATCACTTAACGATTTCTCTTGAACGCTGACATTATATCGCCAACATCTAGTGATCATAGTTTACGGCGTGGAC
>CACJWV010000003.1 GCA_902597195.1 uncultured Bacteroidota bacterium
ATTTTTTTTTGGTTTTATTATATCAAATTCATTATCCCAAAATCTTACAAGTGATACATTCACGTTTAATATTTTTGAAACTTCACCAATGGTATAGAAGAGTTTTTTGATTTCTTTTTCTTTGTATGGAGGCATTAATCAAAAGATTGGTTAGATCGCGAGGAAATTTCAATCATCCTTTCGTATTCTTCAGCATTTAAATCGTTATAATAAAAGTTAACTGGATTTATTTTTTTACCATCTTTATGTACTTCATAATGAAGGTGTGGAGCAACAGACTTTCCAGTGTTTCCAACAAACCCAATTACATCACCTCTGCTTACCATTTGGTTTCTTTTAACTGCAGTTTTTGACATATGTGCGTATAGAGTTTTATATCCATAGCCATGATCAATAACAACATGATTGCCATAGCCACGTTTACTTTTACTGACTTTAAAAACTTTACCATCACCTGTGGCATATATGGGAGTTCCTGTTTTGGCTGAAAAATCCATTCCTGCGTGAAATTTTCTTGTTTTATAAATAGGATCAATTCTGTATCCAAATCCACTAGCCATCCTACTTAAGTCCTTGTTGGATAAGGGTTGAATTGCAGGTATTGATGACAACATTTTATTTTTGTCTTTGGTTAACTCAATTATCTGGTCAAATGACTTTGATTGAACATAAAGTTGTTTTTTTAAAACATCAAATTTATTGTCAAGCTCTTTTAAGAGCTCAGTATTAGAAAAACCCTCTAGATATTTATATTTATTAACGCCACCAAATCCAGCTTTTCGTATTTCTGTGGGAATAGGATTAGCTTCAAAGATTTCTCTGTAAATATTATCATCTCGTTTTTGAATGTCATCTAGAACAGCCTCAACCTCTAACAATTTGCTTTCAAATTTTTGATAATTTGATGTCAAGAAATTAATCTCTGATTTTAATTTTTTTTCTTTTGGACTGTCGAAGAAGCTATAAAAAACAAAAAAGCTGAGCGAAGTTATTATTGAAGCAGAAAGTATATAAAGAAGAAGGTTTTGAATCTTCTGCTTTAAAGTCAGATTAATTTCTTTATAACTAAGTGACTTTTTATCGTAATAATACTTTACTTTGGTCATAATTTGCAAATTTACTAATTTGGTCAAGAATAACGAATATTATCTCTTTTATAAATTAAAATGCAAACAACAAATTCAATAAGAGAAAGCTTTATCAGTTTTTTTGAAAAAAAATCTCATAAACAAGTTAACTCATCATCTGTTATAAGTAAAGACGACCCAAGTTTGATGTTTGTAAATGCTGGAATGAACCAGTTTAAAGATATCTTTCTTGGTTATCAGAAGCCTGACTTTAAAAGAGTTGTCAACTCTCAAAAATGTTTAAGAGTTTCTGGTAAACACAATGATTTAGATCAAGTCGGTCATGATACATACCATCACACCTTTTTTGAAATGCTTGGAAATTGGTCTTTCGGTGACTATGGCAAAGAAAAAGCTATTGAATATGTTTGGGAGTTTCTTGTTAAAATTTGTGGCTTAGATGAGACAAGAATTTATGTTACAGTGTTTAACGGAAGCGATAAAGATAATATTTCTAAAGACGAAGAGACTTTTAATTTATGGAAAAGTTTTTTACCTGATCATAATATCCTATATTTTGATAAAGATTATAATTTTTGGGAAATGGGGGATACAGGTCCCTGTGGCCCTAGTACTGAAATTCATTATGATAACAGAAATATTTCTGAAATTAATAAAATAAGTGGTAGAGAAATAGTTAATAAAAATCATCCAGAGGTTATAGAAATATGGAATATTGTATTTATAAAATATAATAGATCACTAGCTGGTAGGCTTTCTGATCTATCAACCTTGTACATAGACACTGGTATGGGTCTTGAGAGATTAGCTATGATTATGCAGAAAAAAAAGTCTAACTATGATATTGATATTTTTCAATCTATAATTAAGAAAATTACCGATGATTACAAATTAGAGTATGGAAGAGAAAAAAAAATAGATATTGCCCTAAGAGTTATAGCAGATCACGCAAGAGCTGCCGTATTCTCAATTTCTGATGGATTAGTTCCTTCAAACAATAAATCAGGTTATGTTATTAGAAGAATTATAAGAAGAGCATCAAGATATGCTTATACAGAACTTGAAATAAAAGAACCTTGTATTTTTAAATTAGCAGATACTATTGCAAATATATATTCAACAACCTACAATGAAATTGGTGAAAGTTTAGAAATGATTAAGAATTTAATCTTTTCTGAAGAAAAGATGTTTCTCAAAACCTTATCTCTTGGTCTAAAAAGAATAAATAAATATTTCATTGACAAAACAAATATTTCCGGAGATCAAATTTTCGAATTGTATGACACGTATGGATTTCCATATGATTTAACAAAGGACATATTAATAGAAAAGGGATTAGTTCCTGATGAAAAAAACTTTAAAAAGGCTCTAGATATTCAAAAAAATAGATCAAGATCTGCCGGTAAGATTATAATTGGTGACTGGGTTATAGTTTCTGACATGAAAAGCTCCGGGTTTATTGACTATGATATACTTGAAATGACTGTGAGAATTGTTAGATACAGACAAGTAGAAAAATCAAATAAAAAAATATTTCAAATAGTTCTGGATCAAACACCTTTTTATCCTGAATCTGGAGGGCAAGTAGCTGATAAAGGGGTAATAAAGAATAATACTGATAAAATTAAAATACTAGACGTAAAAAAAGAAAATAATATTGTTGTTCATGATGTCGATCAACTTCCTAAAGACCTTTCAAGCGAACTTTTAGCAAGTGTGGACCTAGAGAGAAGACATTTAATTTCAATAAATCATACTGCAACACATATTATACACAATGTTTTAAGAAAAAATATAGGAGTTCATGTGCAGCAAAAAGGCTCTTTTTTGGATGAAAATTATTTGCGTTTTGACTTTAGTAATAATGAGAGTATTTCAAAAGATGATTTATTAGATATTGAAAATTCTGTAAATGATATAATATATAAAAACTATACAGTAAAAATTGAAGAAATGGACTTAGAAGATGCTAAAGACAGAGGCGCTATTATGTTGTTTGAAGAAAAATATAAAGATAAAGTAAGGGTAGTATCTTTTCATGATTCAGTAGAGCTTTGTGGAGGCACTCATGTAAAATCAACATCTGAAATTGGATTATTAAAAATAGTGAAAGAAACTTCTGTATCATCTGGTATTAGAAGAATTGAGGCCATTACAAGTAAAGTTGCTTTTAATTTTCTGAACCAAATTGAATCTAGTTCTAAAAAAATTACAGAATTTATAAAAGAGAAAAATTTTGATCTGGCTGTAGATAAAATGATTGATAATTATAGTTCAACACATAAGCAGTTAGTGGAAGTGAAATTAAGTTTGATTCGACACAAGTTTGAATCAAAAATTAACTCTCTCAGTGATGATTTAATTGTTGTGAGTGAGCTTGATTTTGTAAATTTTAAAGATTTAAAACAATTAGGTCCAATTTTATCTAACAAAAATCCCAACAATGAAATAATTTTATTTTTTGTTAAAGACAATGATCATTACTCAATAATGATACATGTTCCAAAGAAACATCAAATTAAATATCAGGCTGACATATTAGTTAAAAAACTCACAAAAAATTATGGAGGTGGAGGAGGGGGTAATAAATCTATTGCTTTTGCAGGAGGATTATCCAGAATTTCAGAAAAGGTTATTATAGATTTTTTAAATAAATAAAAAAACCACTATTTCTAGTGGTTTTTTTTAATTTATATGAATTTTGGTTTTAGAACCTTAAAGAGAATCCAATTTTAAATTCTCCATCTTCATCGCTGTTGTCTCCTAAATTCATAGAGTAGTTCGGTTCTACATATAGCATATTCCATACATTAAATCCGTAACCTACACCTAAAACCATATTATCTGTAGAGTTTTCAGTAGGCATTTGTAGTTGTACGAATAAATCATCGCTAACTAGGTATCTACCCATGATATCGAAATCATCACCGTTACTAATTCCACCTACTACAAATTTATCAGACACCATGTATCCAATTCCTATGTTTTTAGTGAATTTATCTACAACTTCTTCTTTGTCATTATCAAATGTACCAACGACCATTATTTGAGCTGATGCAAATATTGTCGCAAATGCAAAAATTGCTGAAAGTAAAAATTTTTTCATTTTAAAATATATTGGTTAATATCGAGCGCAAGATAGTAATTATACTTGTCTAAGAGCGCATTATTTCTTGTTTTTTTTAACATATTGTTGTTAGTCACAAAAAAAAAGGCTACTAGAAGTAGCCTTTTTTTAAATGTTTATTGATGTAATTACGGAGTAATTGTTAATGTTACATAAGTATATGTATCATCTGCATCCATACCCATATCATCAGAAATTAATGTAACACCTAAAGATGCGTTATCATTGAAGCTGTAACCTAAATTGATTTCAGTCGCTGATCTCTCATAGTCATCATCATTGTTATCTGTGATTGTATGTAAAGCTGCACCTAAAGAAACGCTACCCATATCATAGCTCAGACCGATAGTTAAATCGTCCATTCCTGATGCTAAGTAACCTATGTTTCCTGTTACATCCCAACTTCCGTCCATATTAGTACCTGCCATACCGAAGTCACCATCGTTGTCTTCATCGTAAGACGTTTGCGATACCATAATAGACATATCGTCGTTTATTGAGTAATTAATACCGAACTTGTTCATTTTGTCACCCTCATAGTCTGAGTTGATTGACGCCATGATGTTAGCACCAGCGAGTTCACCTGAAAGATCGATACCCATTGCAGCATCTGAATCGTCAGCATCACCTAATTGCTTGTCCATGTAAAGTACATTTACATCAAAACCGCTAAAGTTACCAGAAACGTTAACCCATGTCTTAGAGTAATCTTCATTACCAGTCATGTCACCGTTTACATTAGCATAACCTAATGATGCTTCAACATTATCTAAGTTAAAGTCAAACTTCATACCGTCCCATGTAGTTCTGTCATTACCCCAGTCATTTGTTGACATAAGTGCACCAGAACCATAGTTAAGCGCTTGACGTCCGATAGTTAAATTAGCAAAACCCATTAAATCAGTAGAACCGTAAGCTTCATAAACTGTAGCTGTTGGGTCTCCATCTACACCTAAAGTGTAGTTGAAGTCATTACTCATATAGATTTGATAATTAGAACCACCGAAAGATACACCTGTAGTAACTCTTTGGTTAGTTAATTGTCTGTCATTATCACCACTCATATCTATTCTTGTTCTAGACTCAACGTTGATGTCTTGAGCAAAAGATACAGTAGTTAAAAGTCCTAAAGCTATGCTTAAGACGTTACGTAAAACTTTTGTCATAATTATAATTTTTATTAGTTAATACGGCGCAAAGATAAACTTCTCAATTAACATGAACAAAATATTAACACACCTTTTTTAACATTTATTTGTGTAAATGCAAGTTATATATCTCATTATCAACTATTTATCTATTATAGAAATTATGTGAAAAAAACAATTAATGATATTAAAAAACCCCACTTTTTGGGCTTTTTTAATGAAAAATGAAAGATTTGACCTGTTGATATGAAACCATAGCTTGTTAGCTAAAAACGTCCTTCAATTTTTCGAAAAAGTTCTTTTCGTTCTTTTTTGGTGCAGGCGAAAAATTTTTGTCTTTAAGGTTTTTTTCAAAAAACTTTGTTTGATCTTTTGATAATTTTTTTGGAGTCCATATATTCAAATGAACAAGTAAGTCACCGTTTCCATAATTGTTTACGCTAGGTAATCCTTTGCCTTTAAGTCTTAAGATTTTTCCACTTTGAACTCCAGAATCTATTTTAATTCTTACTTTTCCTCCTATTGTTTCAATTTCTTTTGATGTTCCTAAAACGGCCTCACTGATACTGATAAATTCTTCACAGTGAATGTTTTGCCCATCTCTGATGAATTTATCATGTTCTTCCTCAGCAATAAGCACTAGCATATCTCCATTTATTCCGTCAAATGGAGCAGCATTACCTTTACCACTAACTTTTAGTTGCATCCCATCTTCAACTCCTGCAGGAATATTAATCTCAACAGTTTCACTTTTTTTAATCTGGCCGTTGTGATCTGCTCCAGCTGGCTTATTGTCTATAACTTTGCCTATACCATTGCAATTATTGCAAGTTGTTGAGGTTTGCATTTGACCCAATATTGTATTGCTGACCCTTGTTACTTGACCTGAGCCATCACAAACAGGGCATGTTTTAAAGGTTACATTTTCAGCGTTTACAAGTCTGTCAACTTTGATTTTTTTCTTAACGCCACTATTAATTTCCTTAAGACCTAATTTTATTCTGATTCTAAGATTAGATCCTTTGATTACTCTTTTTCCTCTGCTAGAACTTCCACCAAAGAACGAGTCAAATGGAGATCCTCCTCCAAAAATATCTCCAAATTGGCTAAATATATCATCCATGCTCATTCCTCCACCAAAGCCTCCAGCTCCTCCCATTCCTGCATGTCCAAATTGATCATATCTCTGTTTTTTTTCAGCATTACTTAAAACTTCATAAGCTTCAGCAGCCTCTTTAAACTTTTCTTCAGCTTGATTATCTCCTGGATTTTTGTCAGGATGATATTTTATTGCAAGCTTTCTGTAAGCTTTTTTGATTTCACTAGCGCTAGCAGATTTTGAAACACCTAACACATCATAATAGTCTCTTTTACTCATATTACTTTCCTATAACAACCTTTGTAAATCTGATAACTTTATTTCCCATTTTGTAACCTTTTTCAATTACATCAATTATTTTTCCAGAATCTTTTTTGCTTTTAGAAGGTATACTAGTTATGGCTTCATGGAAATCTGTGTCCAAACTTTTACCAATTGGATTTTCTATTTCAACCAATCCTTTCTTTTCCATTTCTGACTTCATTTTCTTTAGAATTAGCGAAACGCCATGATCTTCTTCATAGTTATTTGATTTAATACATCTCTCTAAATCGTCAATTACGGATACAATTGATGTCATAATATCATGACCTGCTGTTGTGTATAATTCGACTCTTTCTTTGGTAGTTCTTTTCCTATAATTATCAAATTCAGCGAAGAGCCTGAGATATCTGTCTTTTTCCTCAGATAGTTGTTCTTTTAATGTTAATTTCTTTTGTGCTACCTTCTTATTGATATTCTTTTTCTTTGCCATTTATTTTTTAATTGGTGTCAGTGCAAAAACTTTGCCTCATTACTTCAATCAGTCATTTTGTCAGTATTTGTTATCAGATCTATTTTTTTAATCCCTCTAAAAATCTGTGTAGTCTTGCTCCTTTCAAATTTTTTGCAAGTATTTTTCCGTCTTTGTCAATGATTAGATTTGTTGGAATACTTCTTACAGAATATAGTCTAGCTCCTTTAGACTGCCAGCCACCTAAATCAGAAACATGAAATTCCCAGCTTAATTTGTCCTTCAGTATCGCTTCTTGCCAGCTTTTTTTTGACTTATCTAATGAAACACTATATATCTCAAACTTTTCTCCATATTTGAAAGAGGTGTTTTTATATTTTTCATACGCACTAACAATATTCGGGTTTTCAATTCGACAGGGTTTACACCAAGATGCCCAAAAATCAATTAGTACTAATTTTCCTCTAAGGCTAGATAAGCTCATCATCTCTCCATCTGGGTTTTCGTATTTTAGCTCAGGCGCAAGATTGCCAATGTTAGTACCAACAACTTGAGAGGTGCAGAATTGAACAACAAAGAAAATACTGATAATAAGAAGGCTTAACTTTTTCATCTAACTATCAATTCTAATGATTTTTGCTCCCAATTGATTTAATCTTATATCGATATCCTCATAACCTCTGTCTATTTGTTCTACGTTATGAATAATACTGGTTCCTTTTGCAGACAATGCAGCAATGAGTAATGCTACACCTGCTCTTATGTCTGGAGATGTCATTACTGTACCTTTGAGTTTAGATTTTTGTTCAAGTCCGATTACTGTAGCTCTATGTGGATCACATAAAATGATTTTTGCACCCATTTCAATAAGTTTATCAACAAAAAAGAGTCTAGATTCAAACATTTTTTGGTGTATTAAAACCGAGCCTTTAGCCTGAGTTGCTACAACAAGGATGATGCTAATTAAATCAGGTGTAAATCCAGGCCATGGTGCGTCAGAGATTGTTAGAACAGACCCATCAATAAAATTTTCAACTTTATAGCTGTTTTGCTTTTTTACAATAATATCATCGCCACTGATTTCTAAATTAATTCCTAATTTTTTGAACACAGAAGGGATAATTCCAAGATTTTTTACACTCACATCTTTAATTCTCAGTTCAGATTTAGTTATGGCTGCAAGTCCAATAAATGAACCTATTTCAATCATATCTGGCAAAATTTTATGTGTACAGCCATTCAATTTATGAACTCCAATAATAGTTAATAGATTAGAGCCTATTCCACTGATTTTTGCTCCCATATTATTTAGCATCTTGCATAATTGCTGTAGGTATGGCTCACAAGCCGCATTATATATTTGGGTGGTTCCTTCACAAAGCACTGAGGCCATCAAAATATTAGCTGTTCCTGTAACTGAAGCCTCATCTAAGAGAATTTCATTACCTTTTATTTTTAAAGCCTTAACACTGTAGAATTTTTTCTCATCATCATATGAGAATTTCGCACCTAATTTTTCGAAACCAATGAAGTGCGTATCTAATCTTCTTCGTCCTATTTTATCGCCACCTGGGCGAGGAATATATGCTTTCTGAAATCTTGCTAATAGTGGACCCATTATCATGATGGAACCTCTAATTTTTGTGCTGAGTGAATAAAACTCATCTGATTGCATGAAATTGAGATTTACCTTTTCAGATTTAAACTCAAAATCATTTCTGCTAAGTTGATTAACCTCAACGCCAAATTTTTTGATCAAATCAATTAAGACACGAATGTCTCTAATATCAGGGACATTTTTGATAGTAACTTTTTCGCCAGTTAAAAGAACAGCACAAATTATTTGAAGTGCTTCGTTCTTGGCACCTTGTGGAGTTATAGTACCACTCAGACTTGTTCCTCCCTGGATTTTAAAAGAATTCATTTTCTCTTTTTGAATTTCTTTTTGTAAATCGGTTTTTTGTTTTTGTTTACAGATTTTGATTCAATAAAATCAAAATCCTCAGGAACAGATAGTTGACCCTTTGACAGAATCTTTAAGTGGGACAAGATAGTTTTGTTGTCAACAGAGTCTTTATTAAAAGAAAGGTATGCCTTTTTCATGTGGTTGGCAGTCATACATACAATTGATTGTTTTTCTTTTTCATCAGTTGTTTCAATAGCTTTTTTTATCATTTTTTCAATAGATAACCCATAAAACGAAAATTGAATATTTCTGATTGGATATGATAATTTTTTTGGTTTTTCAGCAAGCTTTTCCATTTCAGGTAAAGGATATTTAGAATCCACATCTAATTTGAAATCAGATATTATGTGAATCTGGTTCCAATATTTTTTTTCAGCTTCCTCAATATTCTTTGCAGACACATTGTTCGACTGAACCAAAAAACTTACAATTGCTTTTGCACACTTAGTTCTCTCTTCTTTTGAACTTAGTTTCATCGCATGTTGAACCATTTTTTGAATATGCCTACCGTATTCAGGCTTGATGAGTTTTTCTCTTGTTGTATTATATTGCATGAATGCAAATGTAGTTATTTTGAAATATTAAAGTCCAATATTCAAACTCAACATGTAATTTCTACCAGCTTGAGGGAAGTAAGAACTCATACTATAACTATTATCACTATTTAAATTTGTGTAGGGGTCGTCAGCTCTTGGGTCATAACCCTCAGAATAGTATCTGTATGTCCATGCGTTATTTGCATACAGTTCATCAAAAATATTGTTAACCACTAATGTAATTTTTGAATTAGAAAAATTAAAAAAATTGATATTGTAACTTAAAATCAAGTTGTTTACAAAATAATCATCTAATTTTCTTTCATCTGATGAGGTGTTGTCAATGAATTGCTCTCCAACATATTTTGAATTTAATGCGATTTGTATTCCATTATTAAATGTTTTTTCAAATGTTGAAGAATATATGATGTTTGGAGAAAATGCTAAATCTACATTTTCATGAGTAATAATAGTTTGTTCATATGGTGGATCCCAATTGTCAACATATTCATCATATCTAGTAATTTTGTTATCACTGATTGATAGTGAGCCATTAAAAAGAAATCCATTTCCAAAATTAGATATACCTGTAATTTCAACTCCAGTTCTGTATGATTCATCTACATTTGTTCTTATATATGCACCTACATCATTCAGTTTACCAGTATTAACGAGTTGATCTTCGTAATACATAAAATATCCGTTAATAGAAATCATCGAAGCAGAGTTTTTGATTTCATGACCAAGTTCAACATTGTAAAGTTTTTCACTTTTTGGGTACTTATTGTATTCACTGTCAACATAGTCATTTCTGCTAGGCTCTTTTTCTGCTTTTCCAAAATATAAATAACTTCTTTTATCATTGTTGTCAAAGTTGATTCCAATCTTTGGATTCAAAAAATTAAGCTTTTGATTTAGGTTTGTTAATGATGTGTTATCCTCGTCAAAGCCCTCAAAATCATACGAAATATTTCTTGATTGAACGTCGACAAACATGCTTATACTTTGATTAAACTCATAATTGATTTTTGCATATAAATTATTATCCGTTTTTGTTGATTTATTGTTGTAGTATCTGTGTGGATATGAACCATCAGACGTAAACTGAGACCAGATTACATTTCCAAAATGTTTTCCTCTGTAAATATTATAACTGCCACCTAAAATGAATTTAGCTTTATCTAATGAGTTCTCAAAGGAATATATAGCACCTGTAAAATCATTATCTAGCCATTTTCTTCTGACCAAATTAGTGGTTGAAACAGTATCATTTCCAAAATATAAATCTGATAAGCCGTAATCTGATAAACTTTCATTTAATTTTTCCTGTTCGTAGTAGCCCTCACCTAGAGTATGGTGAGCAGAAAAATTGAAAAATCTGTTGTTATTTAGCTGCTTTTTGTAGTGTAGTTGATAATGGTCTTGTGTATAATTATCAATTTCATTTTTGTAAGTGTAATAATTATATGTTCTTAAAGAATCATTTTCCAAATAATTTTTTGGAACACCGTACCATGCTTGATAAGTAACTTCATTTCCTTTGAAGTTTATAATGTTAATGATTTCATCATCTCCAACATAGTTTGCAGAGAGATAATAGGATTCTAAGTCTGCGGAAGCTCTATCAATATATCCGTCAGAATTAACTTTTGATATTCTACCATCAAAAGAAAATCCATTCATATTTCCAGTTCCAAAGCTTGCACTTCTTTTAAAAGTATTAAAGGACCCAATTGTATTTCTTGAGTTAAAATATGGTAATGGGTTAATTGTGTTTGTTTTTAAATTAATTGTTCCACCAAAGGCTGAAGCTCCATTTGTTGAAGTTCCTACTCCTCTTTGAATTTGTATTTCTTCAACTGAGCTAACTAGATCAGGCATATTTACCCACCAAACACCCTGACTTTCAGAGTCATTTATTGGGATACCATTTATAGTAACATTTATTCTTGTTTGATCACTTCCTCTTAATCTGAAATTTGTATAACCAATACCTGTACCAGCATCTGATGAGCTAACAATTGAGGGAGTGTTTTTTATTACATACGGAATGTCTTTACCAAAATTAATTTTATCAATTTCAATTTTTTTTATGTTAGTAAAAGAAATAGGGGTTTTTTTGTCTGCTAGTGATGCATTTATTTCAAGCTCTTTCAGCAAACGATTTAATTTAATTGTATCATTTTGGATTTGGGCATAATTTATGTTACTAACTAAAAACAATACCGCAATTATAAATATTCTCATGTTTATATCTAATTTAAAAAATAAAATAGTGGGATTGATTTTGTCATTTTCCTTACATGAATTACCATGTCAGGTTCAATGGGTATAATCTCAGCACAATGGCACCCCAATAACACTTCAAAATTAATTAATTTTTGGATAAAAATCTCTCTTCAACTACTTTAATTGCATTATTGGTTCTATTTTTAGCAATGCCACTAATTATACTATAATTAAAACCTTTTTTTTCAAGAAGACTTTTATGTAGTGAAAAAATTTCTGATCTGTTGTTCTTACTTTCTCTCAATGGGTCGTACTCCCATTTGATATCATCTTTAAGCAATAAATAATATCTTTTTTTTCTATCATAACTTGATATTATTTTTTCAATTTCAGGATCGCATAAACCATACTTGAACTCACTCCATATTTTTATTGTTAGAAGGTCGGTATCCATAATAATTTTTTCAGAACAGTTATCTTTCTCAATTTGATTTTGTTTAATTGCAATTTTTTTTAAGTCTTCATAGCTGTAAGAGTTACTTGTTTTTGATAGATATATTCTTGAGTATTCTGTAATTAAATCAAAATTATAAAGCTTTGAAAGATAAATAGACAATGTCGTCTTTCCAGTGCTCTCAGGACCAATTAAAATTAGCTTTCTAGGCATTAAATGATTTACTCTTCCAGTTGAAGTAAGCGAAGGTTGCAATGACAGTGTAAATAATAAAAAGAAAAGCTGTCAAATGAAGATCTCTTTCATGGTATAAAAATACAGATGTTAAATCAATTATAATCCAATATAGCCAATTTTCTAAAACCTTTTTAACTGTCATGTAAGTTGCTAGTAAGCTAAAAGATGTTGTAAATGCATCAATAAATGGAAGCTCAGATTTTGTGAAAGAATTGAGTAATATTCCTATTGAAAAACTCAATACTGTAAAAATTAAAATATATGTGAAGTGTTTTTTTATAGGCCATTCAGAAATTTTTAATTTGAGAACTTTAGTATTTTCTAGTGGTTCATTGACAATAGATTTTTTTTTCCAATTATACAGCCCATAAAATGATAAAAACAGATAAACGATTTGCAATAAGGTTTCAGCGTATAACAACGCGTCAAGACATATGTAAATATAGACAGATACACTAAGAATTCCAAAGTACCAACAATTATGATTTTCTCTGCTTGCAAGTATAACGTAAATGATACTTAGAGTGACTGCAATAAATTCAATTTGATCTATCACTATTTTTTGATTTTTCCGATTTGATTTAAAATATTTTGATTTTTCTCAACTGCGTTTCCAATAACTACTATATCAGCTCCGTTTTTAAATGCTAATTCTATTTTTTCAATAGTGTTTAACCCGCCACCAACAATTAAGGGGCAATCAATATTTTTTGAAACATTAAGAATCATATTTTCATTTACGCAGTTATTCGATCCACTTCCCGCTTCTAAATAAATTAATTGAAACCCCAGTAATTCACCTGCTATTGCAGTTGCAGCTCCAATATCATGCTTTTCAGAAGGAATTGGAGTGGTGTTACTAATGTAAGAAACAGCAGTATTTTTTTCATTTCCGACAAGTATGTAGCCAGTAGGTATTATTTCTAAAGAAGATTTTTTTAGTTTAAAAGCTTCTTCTACATGCTTTCCAATCAAAAAATTCGGATTTCGTCCTGAAATTAGCGAAAGAAGAAGAAATCCGTCAGCATCATTGCTTATTTTAGTATTGGTGCCGGGAAATAAAATAATAGGTATTTTACTGTTTTTTTTAATTAGGCGAAGATAATGTTCAGACGTTGTTGAGTTAATTAAGCTTCCTCCAAAAAAAATCAAGTCTATTTTATTTGAGTTACATAATTTTATCGTTGAGGTAAGTTTATCTTCTGTGGTTTTATCAGGATCAATTAGTATAGATATAATTTTTTTATTGTTTTTTTTAGAATTTCTTATCTGCTCAATTATTTTCATATATTACAAATATACTATAATGTGTTTTTTAAAAGTAAACATATTCAAAGAGTATCTATGATTGTTATACATTGCAAACACTTTATTATTTTTTTGAATATTATTAATATCTACAGTTATATCATTTTTAAAGCTAATTTTTTTTGTTTTGTGTAATTTGAAAATACACTCCTTTGTAGACCATACTATTGTTGATTCTTTTTTGTTAAGATTCTGTTTGTTTGAAAATTTGCTTTGTAGAATTTTTGATTTTTCACTTATTTCTTCAGTATCGATTGCACAGTTTTTGTCAGATAATATTATAGCCACTAGATTTTTGCTGTGCGAAATTGAAATAAATTTCCCATCAATGTTAGGAGAGCCGGATGAATCATAAAAAATCTTTGATTTGCCTGAAATTTCATAAAGTAGAGCCCTTGTGCACACCCATTCTTTCTTTCTTTTTATGCTTGTGAGATTTTTTGGGATTTGTTCATTTAATTTTTCTGCAATTTCGGCTATCTTGATCATAGATTCATTGATTTCCCATAATCCAATTTTTGAATTATCATTAACTATTGTTTTTAGAAAAGGCATTGTTGCTAATATAATAATTATGAGTATTTTTGCATCCAATTTTAAAACACATGAACAATTATAAAGTAAAAGACATATCATTAGCATCCTGGGGAAGAAAAGAAATAAGATTAGCTGAAGCTGAAATGCCAGGATTGATGTCACTAAGAGAAGAATACTCTAACCAAAAACCATTAAGCGGAGCAAGAATCGCAGGCTGTTTGCATATGACCATACAAACCGCTGTTTTAATAGAAACACTTGTTGAGCTTGGTGCTGAAGTTACCTGGTCCTCTTGCAATATTTTTTCAACCCAAGATCAAGCCGCTGCAGCAATAGCAAAAGAAGGTATTCCTGTTTTTGCTTGGAAAGGAATGAATGAAGAAGAATTTGATTGGTGTATTGAACAAACTTTGACTGCATTCAAAGACAACAAACCGTTAAATATGATTCTTGATGATGGCGGAGATTTAACTAATATGGTTTTAGACAAATACCCCAATTTAGTTAAAGGCATTAAAGGATTATCAGAAGAAACAACAACAGGTGTTCATAGACTTTATGAGCGCGTTGAAAAAGGAACTTTAACACTTCCAGCAATAAATGTTAACGATTCAGTAACAAAATCAAAATTTGATAACAAATATGGGTGTAAAGAATCATTGGTTGATGCAATTAGAAGAGCTACAGATACAATGATGGCAGGAAAGGTTGCTGTTGTTGCCGGATACGGAGATGTTGGAAAAGGGTCAGCTGCATCACTAAGAGGTGCTGGTGCCAGAGTAATTGTCACTGAAATTGATCCTATTTGTGCACTTCAAGCCGCTATGGACGGTTTCAAAGTTATGAAAATGGTTGATGCAATCCCTGAGTCAGATATAGTTGTAACAACAACTGGTAATAAAGATATTATTCAATCCCACCACTTTGAAATCATGAAAGACAAAACAATTGTTTGCAATATTGGTCATTTTGATAACGAAATTGATGTTAGTTGGTTAAATGAAAAGTGGGGTGATACAAAGCAAGAAATCAAACCACAAGTTGATTTGTATAATGTTAACGGAAATGATATAATTTTGCTAGCTGAAGGTAGATTGGTTAATCTTGGTTGTGCGACTGGTCACCCCTCATTTGTAATGTCAAATTCATTTACAAATCAAGTTCTTGCTCAGATTGAGCTTTGGAAAAATCATAAAAATTATGATAACAAGGTTTATATGTTGCCAAAGCAGTTAGATGAAAAAGTTGCAAGACTTCATCTAAAGAAAATTGGAGCAGAATTGGACGTTTTAAGAGAAGATCAAGCAGATTATATCGGCGTAGATATCAATGGCCCATATAAGCCTGAGTATTATCGTTATTAGTTTGATATAAACAGCATATTACCCTCTAAAAACGTTGAGTACCTTTTCAAAGGTAAAATTGCAGGGCCATTTGCAACAGAGCCATCTTGGTCCAGCAAGAAAACTGAGTTACAACAGCTACAAATAGCTAGAGATGAATTTATTGAGTCTATTTCTGCACAAGCTGTCATCGGTTCATAAGTACAACTTTTGTCATATGCATGAAAATCATAACTTGAAAATCTGTAGATTATAAGACCATTGTAACCTTGATTTTCTATAATTAAACTACCACCAAGTGCGCTTAAGGAAATATTTTCCGGTGAATTTAGGTCAATCTCATGATTAACAAAAACGTCAGGTATGTAATTGTTTCTTTCTCCGCATGAGATAAAAAAAATTAAAAAAAATATGGTTACGCTATTTCGCATTTTTTTTACAAAAGAATTAAAAATTAATCAAATCTATATTAAGAATTTATATATTTACATTTCTAAAAGATTTACAAATAGAAATGACAATTATGCTTAGAAAGACTCTTTTGTATTTAGCTTTTGTTTTATATAGTACTCTATCCTTTTCTCAAACAGGTACGTTACAAGGTACAATTATAGATGCCATGACAAATGAACCAATACCATTTGCAAACGTTGTTTTGACAAAAAATGGAAATCAATCTGCTGGGACAACTACTGACTTTGATGGAAAATATACTATTAAACCAATTGATCCTGGTACTTACAATATAAAAGCAACGTTTGTTGGTTATCAAACAAAAGAAATTACTGGAGTTGTCATCTCTGCTGACCAAATTAGATTCGTTGACATTAAATTACAAGAAGGAATACAGCTAGAAGTCGCTGAGGTTGTTGTATGGACAAAGCCTCTAATTGACCAAGGAAATTTATCTGGAGAAACTAAAACTTCAGAAGAAATTGTTGCATTACCAACAAGGTCTGTGGCTTCAGTAGCTGCAACAACTGCAGGAATTTATCAAAGAGACGAAGGTGATGCTGTAAATATAAGGGGATCTCGTTCCGATGCCACTGAATATTACATAGATGGAATCAAGGTCAGGGGAGCTCTTGGAGTTCCAACATCTGGAATTGAACAAATTAAAGTTGTAACTGGAGGTGTTCCTGCACAATATGGTGATGCAACAGGTGGAGTTATCTCTGTAACAACTAAAGGACCATCTAATAAGTTTTTTGGGCAATTAGAGTTTGAATCCTCAGATTTGTTTGACGAATATGATTACAATCTTTTAGGATTTGCTCTATCGGGTCCGATAATAAAAAAAAGAAATTCAGACGGAACCAAAGGAAGCTCTATCTTAGGTTATTTTATTTCTGGTGAACTTAGAAGCGTTGATGATACAGACCCCTCAGCAGTTGGAGTTTGGAAAGTAAAAGATAATGTATTAAATAACTTAAGAAACAATCCATTTGTGATAGCGCCTAATGCTGCAGCTGGTTTTTTAAGTACCTCTGACTTTTTGAGTGAATCAGACTTTGAAAATGTTCAAGCTAAGTTAAACACAAACCAAAGAAGACTGAATGTTTCTGGAAAATTAGATTTCAAACCATCAAACAACACTTTTTTAACTTTAGGAGGTAGCTACTACTACAGAAAAAGTAGAGACTTTTCTTACTGGAGATCCATGTTCGCATGGGACAATAACAGAGAGTCATCACAAAATACTTTCAGATTATTTGGAAAGTTGACCCAAAAGTTTGGCTCTGAAGAATCAAATGATGAAAATAGTGCATCCACAGTTAAAAATGCGTTTATAACAATTCAAGGGGACTACACCAACAACAAATACACATTTGTAGATTCTGATCATCAATTTGATTTATTTAAATATGGCCATGTTGGAACGTTTAATACATATAAAACAAAAGTTTACAATACTGGTGATGTATTGGATACTATTAATGGTAATCCAGTTTGGTGGAGCAATGTTCAAGTTCATAATGGATGGCAAGATACTTTAATGACTTTCACTCCTGGAGGATACAACCCTAGCCTGGTTAACTACACATCAGCTTATTATAGAATGTTCAGAGATTACGGATTATCATCATATGTTGGTAGTTCAAATGATGGTGTCATTAGAACAGCTGCTGACTTACAAGGTCAAGGTCTGCTAAATGGTGAATTGCCTACATCAGTTTACTCACTATTTGGTAATCATGGGTATTACTACAATGGTGCGGCAAAGCAAGAAAATACTCAGACAACCTTCAAAGCCTCAGGATCGGCAGATATTGGGTCTCACGAAGTTTCATTTGGATTTGAGTTTGAGCAAAGACAGGATTATTATTGGGGTTCAAGTCCAAGATCATTGTGGACATTGGGTAGGCAGCTAGCTAACAATCATATTCTAGAAAGAGATTTAAGTAATCCATTACCTGGATTTAATCAAAACGGTATTTTCAATGATACAATCAACTATAACAGACTTTATAACTCTGAAATTCATTCCACTTTTGACAAAAGTTTGAGGGATGCTCTTAATGTAAATATTGATGGTTTAGAGTACATAGATATAGATTCGTATGATCCAAGTACTTTTGATATTAGTATGTTTAGCCAAGATGAGTTATTAAACAACGGAAGTAACCTTGTATATTATTACGGTTTCGATATTTATGGAAACAAGTTAGATAATAAACCATCCCTTCAAGATTTCTTTACTAGAGAAGTGACAGACCAATTTGGTGATAATCGCTATGCTAGAGAAATAGCTCCTTTTGAACCTATATACATGGCTGGATACATCCAAGATAAGTTCGCTGTTGAAGATTTAATTTTCAATATTGGATTAAGAGTAGATCGATATGATGCCAATCAGCAAGTCTTAAAAGATAGATATGTATTATATCCAACCTATACTGCAGGAACTACACAAGGGTCCGAAGCAGCTGAAAGAGCAGGAGGATTACCATCAACCATTGGTAATGATTATGTGGTATATGTTGATGACTTTTCTGCTAATTCACCTACTGCTGTCGGATACAGAAATGGAGAAACGTGGTATAATGCTGAAGGATTACAAATTTCAGATCCAACAATATTAGCAGATGCAGCAGGAGGTAAAATTGCACCGTATTTGCAAGATCAAAATGCATTAAACAATGATATAAATGTTAGTGAATCTTTTAAAGATTATGAGCCAGAGATTGTTTTCATGCCTAGAATAGCTTTTTCATTCCCAATATCTGATGAAGCTCAATTTTTTGCTCATTACGACGTTTTGACACAAAGACCCCCTAGTAATAATAGATTAGAGCCTGTTGATTATCTTTTTATGGCTGATAAGGTTGGTGCTTTACTAAATAATCCAGATTTAAAGCCTGAGAAGACAATAGATTATGAGCTTGGTTTTGCAAAGACATTATCTCTAAGTTCAGCTTTGAAAATATCAGCGTTTTACAAAGAAATGAGAGATATGATACAGGTAATTAATACTCTTGGAGCGTATCCAGCTCAATATCTTACTTATGGAAATATTGATTTTGGAACTGTTAAAGGAATGTCAATTAATTATGACTTGAGAAGAACTAGCAACGTTAGTATGACTGCAAATTATACACTGCAATTTGCTGATGGTACTGGATCATCTGCAACCTCAGGACAAAGTTTAGTTAATACAGGTCAGCCAAATTTAAGAACAACTATTCCCCTAAGCTTTGATCAGAGACATTCATTAATGGCATCTGTTGATTACAGTTATGGAACTGGAAAGAAATATAATGGTCCAATTTTATTTGGCAGGAAAGTTTTACAAGATGCAGGAGCTAATATTATTATGACAGCTGGTTCGGGTACACCATATTCAAAACAATCTAATATTACACAAGAAGCAGCATCCGGCATAAATGATCGCTCTACTCTTGAAGGAAGTTTAAACGGATCAAGATTACCGTGGCAGTTTAGATTGAGTATGAAATTAAATAAAAACTTTGTTATTAATTGGACTGACAAGAAGAAATCAAATCTTAATGTTTATGTTCAAGTTCAAAACTTACTTGATGCTAAAAATGTCATTAGCGTATATAGAGCTACCGGAAACCCAGATGATGACGGATATTTAACTGATGCAGCAGCACAAAATTCAATAAACTCAAAAAATGATCCTGATTCTTTCAGATATCTTTACTCTTTGGCTGTAAATAATCCTTCAAATTACAGTTTACCAAGAATGTGGAGAGCTGGAATTAGTATAGATTTTTAAACAAAATGAAATTGAATAATACACATATGATTAAAATTGAGAAAATAAAAATTACCCTTCTAGCCGTACTAATTTCAGTTCATGTTTCAGCGAAAGAAAATATTAACTACCCTGGAATTTCTAATGTCAAAAACGAAAGAGTTGCAGCTGGTTGTACACCATCTACTTCACAAACAGACTTAGATGTTAATAATGTAAGAACAACTATCATGGGTGGAGGAGATATGTGGTGGAATTTAGATGACGCGAGGTATGAAATTCCAAAAGATGGAAACAAACATTCAATGTTCGCTGGTGCTTTATGGATTGGTGGTGTTGATGCTGGCGGTCAACTAAAAGTGGCAGCTATGACATATAGACAAGGTGGTAATGACTTTTGGCCTGGTCCCCTTGATGTTAATACTGCAACTATATCACCGGAAGAATGTGAGGAATGGGATAAGCATTTTAAAATTAATAGAAGCGAGGTAGAACAATTTGTTTCTGATTATGATAATTCAAATGGAGCTATTAACCAAAGTGACATTCCAGAATCAGTTTTAGAGTGGCCAGCTCACGGTGATGTATCCCAAGGTCAAGATTATTACTTAGCACCATTCTATGACAGAAATGGTGATGGCAACTATAATCCTCTCGCTGGTGATTATCCTGATTACAATGTGACAGGAACAAATGATGATTCAAAATTATATGGTGATCAAACCCTTTTTTGGATTTTTAATGATAAAGGAAATATACATACGGAATCTGAAGCTGAAGCTTTAGGTCTAGAAATTCATGCACAAGCATTTGGTTTTACTGCTGATAATGAAGTGAATGATATGACTTTCTACAACTATAAAATTATTAACAGATCCACTCTTCCACTATTAGACACATATTTTGGTCAGTGGGTAGATCCAGATTTAGGATATTACCTTGATGATTATGTTGGCTGTGATGTAGGACTTGGGCTTGGTTTTTGCTATAACGGAGATGCTGAAGATGAAGGAGCAGCAGGCTACGGATTTAATCCTCCAGCAATCGGAGTTGACTTTTTCCAAGGACCATTAGCTGATCCAAATGATGGAGTCGATAATGATAGAGACGGTACTGTAGATGAATATGGTGAGCAAATCATAATGTCAAAATTTGTTTACTATAATAATGACTTTACTGTTACAGGAAATCCCTCTACAGGAACACATATTTACAATTATTTAAGAGGAATTTGGAAAGACAATGTTCCAATGACGTATGGTGGAGATGGTCATGGAAGTGGACAAGGTTCTACAACTGACCTCTGTAACTTTATGTTCCCAGGAACATCAGACCCTGATTTTCCAGGACAAGAGTGGACAGAAGTAACTGCCGGTAATACTCCTGCAGATAGAAGGTTTTTACAATCTGCTGGTCCTTTTACCTTGCAACCTGGAGCAGTAAATGAAATTACCACAGGTGTTGTATGGGCTAGAGCAAACACAGGAGGACAAACTGCGTCGGTACAACTTGTGAAAATTTATGATAAAGAAGCACAAGCTCTATTCGATAATAATTTTAATATTTTAAATGGTCCAGATGCCCCAGACCTTGAAATTAGGGAGTTAGACCAAGAATTAATAATTACTTTGTCTAATAAAGTTACTTCTAATAATTATGAAGAATCTTATTCAGAAAAAGATCCTTATATAACAAAGCCTGATAATTTGTTAAACAGTCCTAATTATGAGTTCCAAGGATATTTAGTTTATCAACTAGTAGACGCAACAGTCTCAGTTACTGACTTAGACAACCCTGACAAAGCAAGGCTCGTTTATAGATCAGATGTAAAAGACGGAGTTACTGGAATAATCAATCAATACTTAGATCCGGTCTTAGGAGTATTTACCCCTGTTGAAGAGGTTTCATCAGTTTTAAGTCAAGGAGTTATTGGTTCAGTTGATGAAGGTACAGAGTACTCATTTCAGATTTTAGATGATAAGTTTGCCCTAGGTAGTACGAAGCTAGTTAACCACAAAACATATTATTTTATGAGTATTGCTTATGGTTACAATCAAGCTGAAGAAAATGCTGACCCATACAATGTAAATGATCCAAACTACGATGGAAGAAATCAACCTTACATTGGAGGTAGAAGAAATATTAAAGTTTATTCAGCTATTCCACACAATATTGGCCCTGATGGTGGAGGTACTCAACTCAACTCAAGTTATGGTGATGGAGTAAAAATTACAAGAGTAGAGGGTCAAGGAAACGGAGGTTTGGAATTAACTATGACACAAGACTCTGAAAATGCAATCTTAAATGGAATTGATTACAGATCCTCGGAGATTGAATACAAGGCAGGCAGTGGACCAATTGAAATTACTGTAGTCGATCCTGTTAGTGTTGTTGCAGGTACTTATGTTTTAAAGTTAGATAGTCCACAAGTTTCAAATCAAAACTTTGTTGAGAGTTATTATGGGTGGACTTTGGAGGATGACAATGGAGATATTGTTTCTAGCTCAGAAAAATCAATCACTATCGGTGATAATCAATTCATTGATGAACTTGGTCTAAGTTTTAAAATTAAACAATCAAGTAACCCTGGAGCAGATCCTAACAATATTAATAGTAATGGTCTCATTTCTGGTTCAGTTGATTATGATGACCCAAATGATAGATGGCTTTCTGGTGTTCCAGACAGAGACGATGAGTCAGCCTTCTTCAGTTTGTGGGGGCTTAACTGGATTAGAGCTGGTTCGTTCACAAATGATAATGATGCTTCTTTGAGCGATTACAATCAAACAGATGACCCAAATGGTGTTTTTGAGACTGTAATCGAAAAAACTGTTACAGTCGGTTTTGGTAATTTCTCTATTGACGTTACTGGAGGTACTTGGGCTCCTTACAGATTTGCATCCAATTTTAATGATGGTCCTGGATTTAATAATACCGTCACTAATTCATATGTAAAAATTGATAAATTAAACTCAGTTGATGTTGTATTTACTCAAAATAAAGACTTATGGACGAGATGTCCAGTTGTAGAAGCGCAAGATGATCCAACCTTATCAATTGGAGGTCAAATTAAAATGGGACTTAGACAAAGTCCCTCTGTTGACAAAGAAGGTAATCCTGAGTCTGGAGTTGGCATGGGTTGGTTCCCTGGCTATGCTATAGACGTACAAACAGGTGAAAGATTGAATATAATTTTTGCCGAAGATTCGTGGCTGACTAATGAAAACGGAAATGATATGATATGGAACCCAACATCTAACATTGTCACTAGTGATTTTCCGCAGTATGATCCTACTGCGCCTCAAGGTCAACAATTTTCAGGTGGAAATTACTTGCTAGGCGGTAAGCACTTTATATATATTTTACGAGGAGAGTCATGGGTAAAAGGTACAGAAGATTACATAAATGGAGATTATTTAGAGGTTGACAATTGTCCAAACTATGATGAGGGAGCATGGGCATACGCACAACTAAGCGATGGTGGTTTACCTGCTCAGTTTAACGTGTTTAAGCATGTTACCTGGACATCAGTTCCTTTGCTTTCACCTGGAAGAAATTTGCTTACAACTGACGCAAGAGTTAAGCTCAGAGTATCCAAGCCCTATAAACAATTTGAATCTGTTGATCCTTCAAGATTTCTGTCTAAGGATGATGATTTAATAGTTGGAACAAACTATGTTGTAACTTTTAAAAATGATCAAACCACATGGGGAGGATTTAATATTACTCATGATGGAACAACTTATAAGCCTGGAGAGTCTTTTATTGCAACTACAACATCATTTACAGGAAATTCACGAGCTAGAGTTGTTGAAGGAGAATCATTAAATAATTTTAATCCAATATATAGATTTTCAACTGATGATATAGTTGCAGAAATCGGAAACAACTCTGTTGCTAGATCATCAATTGACATGATTAATGTAGTTCCAAACCCATATTATGGTTATTCAGAATATGAAACAAATCAGTTAGACAATAGAATAAAAATAACCAATCTTCCTCAAAAAGCAACCATTTCAATTTTTACATTAAGTGGAACGCTAGTAAGAACACTCAAAAAAGATGACTCAAGCATCAGTTCAATAGATTGGGATTTAAAAAATGATTACGGTATTCCAATTGCCAGTGGTTTATACGTAATTCATGTTAAAACAAATGAAGGAGAAAAAGTACTTAAATGGTTTGGTGCACTTAGACCAATTGACTTAGACACATTCTAAAAAGAAGATTATGAAGAAATTAAATAAAAATATAATACTTAAAAGCTTTATAGTTCTTACTGTAATTTTAGCTGAGATTTTCTATTCTTCTAACATATACGCAGGTAATGAACAAAGATCAGGACAGGCTGGAGCATCTGAGTTATTAATAAATCCATGGTCAAGATCTTCAGGATGGGGAACCGCGAATGTTGCAGGAGTTAGGGGGTTAGAAGGTATTTATTCAAATGTTGCAGGTCTAGCATTTACAGAAAAAACTGAATTAATCTTCTCACAGACATCTTGGCTTCAATATGGAAGTAAAATGTTTGATGCTAATGAATCAGTTAGTAATATTAGTTCATTTGGTTTTTCTCAAAAAGTAGGAGAATCAGGAGTCTTAGGAATGTCAGTAATGTCTATGGACTTCGGTGAAATTGAAATTACAACAGTTGAGTTGCCTGATGGTGGAATTGGAACTTTTTCACCAAAATATTTAAACCTAGGGTTTTCTTATGCAAGGATATTTTCAAATAGCATATACGGCGGTGTTACAGTCAAATTGGTTTCGGAACAGATATCTAATCTTTCTGCTCAGGGAATAGCACTAGATGCTGGAATACAGTATGTTACAGGAAAAAAGGATAACCTTAAATTTGGTATTTCATTAAAGAATGTTGGTCCAAGAATGTCATTTTCTGGAGATGGTTTATCATTCAGAAATTATGTTGACCCAAATTACGAAATGACTGTTGAGCAAAGATCATCAGAGTTTGAGCTTCCTGCTCTTCTAAATATTGGAACTTCTTACGATTTCAATTTAAATTTACATAGAGTAACAGCTGCAGGAACATTTACTTCTAATTCTTTTCAAAAAGATCAATATAGGTTAGGTGTTGAGTATTCTTATAAAGAAATTTTAATGCTCAGAGGAGGTTATGTTGCGGAGGACGGAATTATGAATAGCAAAAAATCTGCTGAAGAAAATTCACTAGACAGCTATAGAACAACTGCTCTGAGAGGTCCTTCTGCAGGATTTACACTCGAACTACCAATGGGTAATGGCTCAACTTTTGGTTTAGATTATTCTTACAGACATACTAATCCTTTTCAGGGTTCACATAGCATAGGAGCAAGAATAAATTTATAATATTATGAGTGGCTTTATTTATCTCTCAAGAGAGGGAATGGAAAAATTAAAAGATGAGCTAAATAATCTAAAAAGCATTGAGCGTCCCAAAATAATAAATCAAATTGCTGAAGCTAGAGACAAAGGAGATTTGTCTGAGAATGCAGAGTATGATGCTGCTAAAGAAGCGCAAGGATTACTGGAGGCTAGAATTGCTAGGCTAGAAAGTGAGTTGTCAAAATCAAGAGTATTAGACGAAAAAAATATTGATTTATCCACAGCTAAACTTTTAACTACAGTCAAAATTGAAAATATTCAGTCTAAACAAAAGATGTCATATACACTAGTTTCTGAATCTGAAGCCGATTTGAAAAATAAGAAGATTTCAATAAGCTCTCCGATTGGAAAAGGGCTAATGGGGAAAAAAGTTGGTGAAATTGTTGATATTTCAGTTCCTTCTGGAGCTATCAAATTTAAGATACTAGATATTACAATTTGAGTTCTCATTCAATATTTAGCAAAATAATTAACAGAGAATTGCCTTCTTATATAGTTTGTGAGGATAAGGAAAACATTGCATTTCTAGATATTAATCCTTTAAGTAGAGGACACACACTTATAGTCCCAAAATTAGAAGTTGATAATATTTTTAGTCTTAATGAAAATTCATACAATAGTTTGTTTTCTTTTGCTAAAAGAGTTGCTATTAATATGAAAAAAAAAATGACCTGCGACAGAATAGGCATGTCAGTTGTTGGATTAGATGTTCCTCATGCTCATATTCATTTAATACCAATAAATTCTTTTGAAGATATGAACTTCAACAAATCTCCTTTAAAATTAACTGACGAAGAAATGCTTAACATTTGTAAATTATTAAAGTTTAATGCTTAATCTTATTTTTGTTTTGTTTAACAAAAGCTGACCAATTTGAATAGTTAGTTTTGTTATTTGTGTTATCGCGTTGAAAATGGTGGCATAAAGCTGCAGCTAGTCCATCAGTTGCATCAAGGTTTTCTGGTTTCCTTTTCATTTTTAAAAGATTTTGAATCATTCCAGCCACTTGATCTTTAGATGAATTACCTTTTCCAGTAATAGATTTTTTTATTTTTCTTGGGCTGTATTCAAAAACTGGAATATTTTTATTAAGTGCAGCAGCCATTGCAACCCCTTGAGCCCTTCCGAGTTTTAACATTGATTGAACATTCTTTCCAAAAAAAGGAGCTTCAATCGAAATTTCATCTGGTTTGTATTCTGTAATTAACTCAGTGATTCTTTCAAAAATTTTTTTCAGTTTATCTTGATGAGATTGATATTGAGCGAGTTTAATAATACCAAAATTTATTAGCTCAATGTTTTTATTTCTTATGTGCACTAGTCCGTAGCCCATTATAATTGTTCCAGGATCAATACCTAAAATTATTTTATCGCTAACCATATTTTCTTTGTATTATTGTTCAGATACTAATTAAAAGTGTTAAAGAAAACAAATATTTTGAAGATATTAAAAGTTTTAATATCATTTACTATAATTTTTGTTTTGTACAGGCAATTTGATTTGAAGTTTGCCGATTATAACATTGCTCAAAATTTACCACTTCTAAGAAAAAATTATTTTTATTTATTTCTATTGTTCATACTTATGTTTATTCAGTGGTTTGTAGAGGCTCAAAAGTGGAGATTTTTATTGTGTAAAGTTCAATATTTGAAATTTGGACAAAGCATCAAAGCGATTTTTTCAGGATTGTCTGTATCTTTTTTAACACCAAATAGAACGGGAGAATTTTTAGGAAGAATTATTTTTATTTCAAAAGAAAATAGGATTAAGGCTTCAATAATAACATTTATTGGTAATTATAGTCAATTGCTAACTACAATTACTATTGGCTTAATCTCATTATTTTATCTCCCAAACTATTTTAATATTGATAAGTATTTAGATAGAAATTATTACTGCGTTATAATTTTTTTCACGTTGATTATATTGAATATTTTATATTTTTTCACAAACAAAATATATGATTTTGCATCAATTTTCTCAAAAAAAAATAAATACTTAAGTCAAATTGAAGTTTTTAAAATTTATAGCAAAAAAGAACTTTTGATTGCATATTTATATTCAATGTTTAGATATATAATTTTTATAATTCAGTATTATATTGCTTTTCTAACATTTGAAATTCATATTTCTTTAATAGATTTTGTAATACTAAAACCAATATCTATTCTATTAGTAACAGCGATACCAACTGTTTCAATAACAGATGCTGGTGTAAGAGTAAGTTCAGCTCTCGCGATTTTTGCATTAGTTGATATTTCAACAAATATAATTTCTGCTACAATACTAATTTGGTTAGTAAACTTAGTTATACCTTCATTAATTGGTCTTCTTTTTTTTAATAAATTAAAAAGCTAGGCATGATATTTTTTTCTTTAATCATATTACTGCTGTATTCTGTAGTTTTTATTGTATTTCGGTTTTCTTGGAAAAATTTAAAAAAAAATTTTTCTTCATTGGACATAAGTACTTCAATAATAATTGCTGTTAGAAATGAGGAAGAAAACATTTTAAATATTCTCAAAGATATTTCTGCTCAAAACTATCCCAAAAGAAATATTGAAACAATCTTGGTAGATGATGGTTCTATTGATAAAACACTACAAATTTTGAAAGAAAATAAATCAAGATTTGATTTTAAATTATATCAACTCAGAGATGGGAATAAAGGAAAAAAACAAGCCATACAAGAGGGTGTAAAGCATGCTAAAGGAAATATATTATTATTTACAGACGCAGATTGTAGGTTAAATAAAAATTGGGTTGTCGAAATGTTATCAATTTTCAATGATAAATCTGTTAATATGGTAAGTGGGCCAGTTATGTTTATTGAAAATAATATTTTGGAAAAAATACAAAATTTAGAGTTTTTGTCATTAATTGGTACAGGAGCTGCTTCAATTGGATTGCAAAGACCTCTCTTTTGTAATGGAGCAAATCTAGCCATAAGAAAAACTATTTTTGAAAAAAATAAAAATAAAATAAGAAACGAGATATCATCTGGTGATGATGTTTTCTTGATGCATTCAGTTAAAAAGAAATCTAAAAAATCAATTAGGTTTATGAAATCTTTTGAGGCAATTGTACTTACTCAGCCTAAAAAAAACATGAATGAATTCATTAATCAAAGAAAAAGATGGACAAAAAAAAGTATATTTTATACAGATAAAGACACAATTTTTTTAGGATTTCTTATTCTTTTAATGCATTTAAATGTGGTTGCTCTTGTGTTTAATTCCATATTATACAGTGAGTTTTTGACCTTAATATTTATTTTTACTTCTAAGTTTTTGATAGATTTATTTTTTCTATATGAAATTTTGAAATTTTTTAAGAAAAAGAACCTAATTAAGTATCTTTTTTTTGTTGAGATTTTGTATTGTTTTTATATTCCTTTCATTATGATAATATCATTATTCACTAAATTTGAATGGAAGGGTAGATCATTATCAAAATGAAATTATTTGAACTAATTAATAAAGCAAGCTTAATAACAAAATTATCTCTTTTAATAATTTTCACATATGCTTTGCTTTCAATTTTTGGTTTTGCAATTATTAGCGATAAATCAAAGTTTGCTAATGACATGAATTTGCAAATAGCAACACTAAAACCTTTATCTAAATTAGATTTTATTTTAATTGATGATAAAAAAATTTATATCAAAGAAGGTTCTATTTTAATCAACAAAAAAAGTGGAGATCTGATTAGTTTCGAAAAATTTGGTAATAATGAAAAATTTATTTTTGGTAGTAGTTTAGGTTTAGAGAATGTTCAGAGCCAATTTTTCTTAATGGGAACTGATAAATTTGGAAGAGATTTTTTTAGCAGAATAATTTATGGTATGAAAGTGTCTTTGACAATTGGTTTCTTGTCTGTTTTAATTTCATTAGCTATAGGAATTTTTTTAGGCTCGATTTCAGGATTTTACGGAGGAAGTATTGATAAGGCTATAATGTGGTTAATAAATGTAACATGGTCTATACCAACATTACTTCTCGTAATTGCTATCTCCTTAGCAATTGGTAAAGGGTTTAATCAAGTTTTCATAGCAATTGGTTTAACGATGTGGGTTGATGTTGCAAGAATAGTTAGGGGACAATTTATGTCGTTAAAAGAAAAAGAGTTTGTAGAAGCCGGTGAAGTTCTTGGATATAAATCAAGCAGATTGATAGTTAAACATATCTTACCTAATATTCTTTCAACTATCTTGGTAATTTCAACAGCAAACTTTTCAGCAGCTATATTGCTTGAGTCTGGCTTGTCTTTTTTAGGCCTTGGAGCCCAACCACCAGTTCCAACGTGGGGATCTATGTTAAGAGACCATTATTATTTTATATTTATGGATAAGTCATATCTCGCAATAATTCCTGGACTTTTCATAATGACTTTAGTTTTGTCATTTATAAATCTTGGAAATGGACTAAGAGATTTATTGGATGTTAAAAGTTAAAATATCAAAAGACAGGTAATAAAAATTACTGATCCAATTAAAAGTAAAATTAGCGTATACGGTAATAAATCTTTTGCATTAATCTTTGTAATTCCCAACAATGGCAAAGCCCAGAAAGGCTGTAGCATGTTTGTTATTTGATCTCCATAAGCTAGTGCCATAACACTCTTGGAAATGCTTAAATTTAAATAATTTGCAGCTTCAACAATTATAGGTCCTTGTACTGCCCATTGACCTCCTCCACTTGGCACAAAAATATTTACTAAGCCAGCACTGAGAAAAGTAAAGATTGGGAAAGTATTTTCACTTGATATACTTATAAAAAAATCTGATAAAACATTAATCAGTCCGGAGTATTTCATAATTCCCATTATTCCAAAATAAAGAGGAAATTGAATGAGGATACCAGCTGCGCTGATGATTGCTTTATTAACGGATTTAATAAAACTGGATAAATTTTTATGTGAGAATATACAAAATGATAATAACCAAAGATTAATAAGATTAGGATTAATTGATGCTATGAAGGAACCATCAGTAATATACATGTGTTTTATAAAAAGATAAATAAGTAATAGAGTACCAATGATTTTTGAGAAAATAAATGAATTATCAATTTTTTCTGAAAGCGTTTTATTATTGTTATTCTCAGAGGTTTTATTTTCAACAGAAATGACATGTTCAGCTACTTTAATCTTCTTTGCAAGAAAATACATTAAAGTTGGTACAATAAAAATTAACAAAATTGAAACTGTAATATTTAATTCTGAGAATATAGTTTCTTCAAGGCTTATGACTCCAATTTTATCACTTAAAAAATGACCTTTCTCAGCAATTTTAATGGGTGCTGAACCTGAAAGTCCACCATGCCAAACCATTAAACCGCTGTAGCCACAAGCACCAAGAAAAGGGTAATTTATTTTAACATTATTTTTGGAAGCGTAGATCCCTACTTTTTTTACAAAAATAGCTCCAAATATTAATCCAAGTCCCCAATTTAATAGTGAAATTAGTATAGTTAGGAAGGTTATAATTAGTGCAGCTCTGGAGTTAGAACTACAAAATTTTAAAAAATAATTTATAAAATTCTCTATGGGTTTGGATAGTGCAAGGGAATAGCCTAGTACAAGCATTAACATCATTTGCAAAGCAAAAACCATTAGTGCTTTATCCCATATACCTCTTTCCCAAAACTGAACAATTTCTAGTATGCTGTTGGAGCTCTCATTACTTTGAGCTAAATAAGCAAAGAGAATAGTTAGTAATGTTAGTAATATTGCTATTGAAAAAGGGGAAGGTAAAAAATTTTTAAAAAACTTTTCTACTGAAGTAATAATATTCATTATTAGAAAGGCAGGTCATCCTCTTTGTCTAAATCATTTTCAAAAACAGGTGGAGGCTCATCATCATAAATTTCATTGTTTATTTGTTGAATTTTCCAAGCATCTATATTGTGGAAATACCTTCCATTATATTCTTTTGATGATAGGTTAAAAAAGACTTCAATCATTTCACCTTCTTTGAAATTAGTCAATAAATTTATTTTTTCTTCTCCAAAAAGTTGGAAGCAAATAAGTGGATTATATTGAGCATCTGTGTCAAGTACAAATGATTGTTTTTTCCACTCATTGCCGCTCTTGGCAACTCCAGATTCAATACTTAATTTTTGGGATAATTTTCCTTTGATACTAAAACTCATTTTTATTGTAAATATACATCTTATGATAATATTATAATCTATGAAAATTAAAAATAATATCTTTGCAGCCTATTTTGCGGGTGTGATGGAATTGGTAGACATGCTAGATTTAGGATCTAGTGCCGCAAGGCGTGGGGGTTCGACTCCCTTCACCCGCACAAACTTCAGTTAATAAACATGCAAATTATAACAAAAGAAAAAAAAGATAAAGTACTTGAACTAAGTGTGAAAGTAGTAAAAGATGATTATTTTGATAGCTATCATAAAGTATTAAAAAGTTACAAAAGAGATATGCTGTTGCCAGGTTTCAGAAAAGGAAAAGTCCCAACTGGAATTATTGAGAAAAAATATGGTATCTCCATAATGGTTGACGAGGTAAATAAACTAGTTCAAAATAAATTATATGATTATTTAAAAGAAAATGAATTAAAAACATTAGGCTCTCCGATTCCCAATATTGAAAATAAAATAGAATGGAAAGTTGGTTCTGATTTTAATTTTGTTTTTGAGGTTGGAATATATCCAGATATAAAGGCTACAATTTCCAAAAAAGACAAATTAGACTTTTTCTTGATTGAGCCCGAAAAGCAAACCATTGATAATTATGTAAATGACATTTCTAAAAGATATGGAAAAATGGAAAGTCATAAGTTAAGTAAGGAGGGTGATGTTTTATTTTGTAAAATAAATCAGATAGATGGTAATGGTGAGATCATAAAAAATGGAATTACAAATGAAGCATCAATAACTACCGAGTATATTGAATCCGAAAAAGAAAAAAACAAATTTATAAGTCTAAAACAAAAAGATAAAGTCAAAGCAAATGTGAAAAAAGCATTTACAAATATGGCCGACCTTTCTGCGATGCTTAATATTGATAAGGGATCATTAGAAAAATTAGAAAATGACTTGTTTCTTTTTGAGGTAAAAGATATAAAAAGACTAGCCCCTGCGAAGATAGATAAAGATTTATTCGATAAGTTATATGGGAAGGATAATGTTAAAACAAAGAAAGATTTCTTAAACAAAATAAAAGAGGAAGCAAGAACTTCTTACAAACTAGAAAGTGATAGAATGCTGAAAAATGATATTGTAATTTATCTAATGAAAAAAACTAAAATTAGTTTACCTGACGAGTTTTTAAAAAGATGGTTGCAAGTATCTTCAAAGAATCCTATTTCAAGCGAAGATGTAGAAAAAGAATATGAAATGTATTCTAAAAGTTTGAAGTGGCAGATTATTGAGAATAAAATTATTGAAGATAATAATCTGAAAGCAGACGAAAATGAAATAAAATTATTTGCTAAAAATCTTGTTAAAAATCAGATGATGCAATATGGCAGAAGTGATATTAGTGACAATGAATTAAACGATATTTCTAAGAACATAATGAAAAATGAAGACGAAAAAAAGAAGATAATTGACCAGCTATATGACAAAAAAACCCTTGATCATTACAAGAAATCATTCACTTTAAAGTCAAAAAAAATCAGCTATGATGATTTTGTTAAATTAGCAACTGAAAAAAATAAATAATGGATTACAATAAAGAATTTAAAAAATTTGCAAAACTAGACAGAGGAATTAGTAGTTTAACACTTGATAAATTCACCTCAGTTTATTCAAATTATATTTCACCAACTATAATTGAGGAAAGACAAATGAATATTGCTACCATGGATGTTTTCTCGAGACTAATGATGGATAGAATTATTTTTCTTGGAGTACCAATAAATGATTATGTAGCTAACATTATTCAAGCACAACTTCTTTTCTTAGAATCAGTTGATGCAAAAAAAGATATCTTAATTTATTTAAATACGCCAGGGGGAAGTGTTTATGCTGGCCTTGGTATATATGATACCATGCAGTATATAAATTGTGATGTTTCTACAATCTGTACAGGTATGGCTGCCTCTATGGGAGCTGTTCTGCTTTGTGCTGGAGAAAAAGGAAAGCGTACTGCGCTTAAACATTCAAGAGTGATGATACATCAGCCATTAGGAGGAGCACACGGTCAGGCATCTGATATCGAAATAACAGCCAATGAAATCAAGAAATTAAAAACCGAACTTTATGAGATTATTTCAAATCATACTGGTCAAAAATTTGATAAGGTTTGGGCTGACGGAGATAGAGATTTTTGGATGAAATCGGATGAAGCCAAAGATTATGGCATGATTGATGAAGTTTTACAGAAGAATAAATAATGAATTCGAACAAAAGTGTTTCATGTTCTTTTTGTAAAAAAGATAAAAATCAAACAGAAATATTAATCGCAGGAGATGGAGCACATATCTGCGATGTTTGTATTGAAAAAGCCTATCAGATTGTTCAAGCGGATGTATCAAATAAAAGAAAAAAAGAATTTAATTTAAATATTAAGAAGCCAAAAGAGATCTTTAACCACTTAAACGACTATGTGATTGGTCAGGATACTGCAAAAAAAATATTATCAGTTGCAGTTTATAATCATTACAAAAGAGTTGTTCTCGCAGAGCCAGATGATTCATCGCAAGATGTTGAAATTGAAAAATCTAATATAATAATGGTGGGTGAAACAGGCACAGGAAAAACATTACTTGCTAAAACAATAGCTAAGATTTTAGATGTTCCTTTTTGTATTGCAGATGCAACAGTTTTAACTGAAGCTGGATATGTTGGAGAGGATGTAGAAAGTATTTTAACAAGACTTTTACAAGCATCTGACTATAATGTAGAAAAGGCAGCTCTTGGAATTGTCTTTATTGACGAAATTGATAAAATAGCAAGAAAAAGTGATAATCCATCAATAACACGTGATGTCAGTGGTGAGGGAGTTCAACAAGCCTTATTGAAACTTCTTGAAGGAACAATTGTGAATGTGCCTCCCCAAGGTGGAAGAAAACATCCTGACCAAAAAATGATAGCTCTCGATACAAAGAATATTTTATTTATTTGTGGAGGTGCTTTTGATGGAATTGAGAAAAGAATTTCCAGTAGATTAAATACATCAACAATAGGATTTAAGAAAAGCTCATATGATTACTCAAAAATAGATTCAGTTATTGAGCAGATATCACCTGTCGATTTAAAGAATTTTGGCTTGATACCAGAACTTATAGGTAGACTTCCTGTACTAACACATTTGAACAAATTAGATAAATCAGCACTCACTAAAATTTTAACTGAGCCAAAGAACTCAATTATTAATCAATACAAGAAATTGTTTAGTATTGATAATATAGAGTTAATAATAGATAAGAGTATAATAGAAATAATTGTTAACAAAGCAATTGAATTAAATTTAGGTGCCAGAGGATTGAAGTCAATTTGTGAAAAAATTCTTTTGGATGACATGTTTTCTCCTTCAAAAAGAGTTAAAAATAATAAGTTGAGAATTACAAAGTCATTTGCAAAATCACAACTGCAAGAAATTCAATTTTCAAAAAAAGCAGCCTAATCTAAATAAAGAGGGTAAGAATTTCCGTTAATGATAACGTTGTAATTACAACTACAGCTTTGAGAACCAAAAATTATATCTTTTTTTGAAACATCATCCATTTCAACATTTATTACAGAAATTCCATCATATACCAAGCAACTTTTAATACAGTCATATCTTATTTTTAAACTGTCTGATTTGGTTGAAAAGTTTATATTGTTTTTCCCATTTCCTGTAGTTAAGGAGTTTACAGTAAATTTATCATCTTCAATATTGACAGTTTGAAGTCCTTGAGATTGTGTTCTTATTTGTATAGAGTTCCAATTAATTTTTCCTGAGATATCTGTAACCTCACCATTTATAATTTGAATTTCTCCCTCACTATTATCAATTGTTATTGTACCATTTATTAAATTATTATTTAAGTAAAAATTATCAAAGTTAGATGAGCAATTAAAGTTTGTATCATTCACTGAACCTGAGTAAATATTAATTATTCTACCTCTGAAAAATTTACCATTAATTAAAGTGTTTGAATTGCCGTAATCAATAATTAAAGTATCCTCATTTAAAGGATTTAGATTGTGATTAATATAAATAGGAAATGTTCTAGAGCTAACATTAGTTGAGAATCCATTCTCAATTTCATAGACAATACTATTGAAATAAACTTCGCATTTAATATAATCAGATGAGGTTTGAGTTATTTCTTGTTCTGGGACCACAATCACTTTATCATCAGTACAGGAAATAATAAGAAAATATCCCAAAAAAATGATGTTGAATTTCAAATCAAAAAAAATATTATTTTTCATAGGTAAAAAATGTATAATTAGATTCATGTTTTTCATCTGAATAAAATTTTCTTTCTTCTTTCACTTTCCATTCTTCATCTAGTTTTGGGAAAAATGTATCACCCTCATAATATTTGTGAATTCTGGTTAGATAAATTCTGTCTATGAGATTTTCTTTAAGTGAAAGATCATAGATTTGTCCACCTCCAATTACAAAAGTTTCTTTTTGTTTTTCTTTTCTTGAGAATTCAATAGCTTGAGAAAGAGAATTAACTACTACTGCACCCTCAGCATCATAAGATAAGTTTCTTGTAATTACAATATTAGTCCTGTTTGGTAGTGGCTTAAATTTATGTGGTATTGACTCAAAATTTTTCCTTCCCATTATTACATGATGGTTTAACGTTTTCTGCTTGAAAAAGCTCATATCATTTGGAAAACTCCAAATTAAATCATTGTTGTTTCCAATGACATTATTTTCAGATGCAGCTACAATAATTGATACTATCATTTTTTCTCATAATTATATTTGACATTTCTTGCACTTAGGTAGTTCATAAAAAAACGCATATGATCACCTAAAAATTCAGGAGGAGATATTCCTACTTTTTTGTATTCTTTTTCTAAAATAAGTTTAACTGCTGCAGAACATGTAAATCCTGTTGTTCTAGCCATTGAAAGTGTATCATTTTGAAATTGATCAAAAAGATTATATTCATGTCTTGTGATATTATTTTTTTCTGCACCTTTAATTATAATTTTCATAACTGTAAAATCCCTATCTTCCTCTTTCATTTTCCAAATTGGAAACAAAAGCTTTGCGGTTACATCAACGGGTTTAATTTTTATCCCATTTACTTCTATTTCTTCTTTTGAAAAAAATCCAGTTTCTCTGAGAACTTTTATATATTCAACACAGCCAGGATAGCGAAGTGTTTTTTCTATCATGTTTGGCACATGAGCCATGGTTTTTATTAAAGTTCTAAGTCCATCTGAGTTCCAACTCTCAAGAGTTCCTACACCTTTAAAATTCATGAGTTCAGTTTCTGAAAGAGCTTCTTTGGTAATAATTTTTGAGTTTTGAACAAATCTAGCAGGCCTTGTGTACTCCTCGATAACGTCAATTGGGGAAAAAACAGCTTTGTATTCATATGGCCATTCCCTTTCCACTGGTAATCCTCCAACATAACATTCGTATGAATCAATTTGCATAAGCTTGTCATGAAAACCAAAAATTATATTTCCCATGCCAGGTGCAACTCCGCAATCAGTGATTGCAATAACATTATTTTTTTTTGCTAAATCATCTAGCTCAAAAGGATCTTCAGAGAAAAAAGAAATATCTACTATATTTTTTCCTATATCAATCACATCTTTTAAAGTATTAAAACCCATGTAACCAGGTACTGCCCCAACTACTATATCACAATCTTTTATAGCCTCTCTAATTTTGGATTTATTTCTAATGTCACATTGCTTTTTGGTTATAGAATCGTTCGTTCTTGAAAGATTTTTTTCTGAGATATCAATGCAAGTAACATCACAAAAAGTTGATAAGTCATTTGCTATAACACTGCCAACCAGTCCAGAGCCAAGCACAGTAACTCTCTTTTTCATATGGCAACTTTTCCTTTTATGTGAGGATGAGGATCATAATCTACTAGAGTAAAATCCTCAAATTTAAAATCAAAAATATTTTTAATTTTAGGGTTTATCATCATTTTTGGTAAAGTTTTTGGCTTTCTTGTAAGTTGAGTTTTAACTTGTTCAAAGTGATTTTTGTATATGTGAGCATCTCCTAACGTATGAACAAAATCACCATATTGTAAATTACAAACTTGAGCTATCATCATTGTTAGTAGTGAATACGATGCAATGTTAAAGGGAACCCCTAAAAAAATATCAGCACTTCTTTGATAGAGCTGACAAGATAATTTATTTTCATTCACATAGAATTGAAAAAAAGCATGGCATGGTGGCAAAGCCATATTTTTTATATCACCGACATTCCATGCACTAACAATTAATCTTCTGCTGTTTGGATTTGATTTAATATCATTAATAACTTGTGAAATTTGATCAATATGATTACCATCTGAAGACGGCCAACTTCTCCACTGATAGCCGTAAATGCTACCTAGATTGCCATCATCATCAGCCCACTCGTCCCAAATACGTACACCATTATCATTTAAATATTTTGTGTTTGTATCTCCGGCTAAAAACCATAGTAGTTCGTGTATTATTGATTTTAAATGTAGTTTTTTAGTTGTGATACATGGAAAACCTTTAGATAAATCGAATCTCATTTGATGTCCAAAAATACTTTTTGTGCCAGTACCCGTTCGATCATTTTTCACGGAACCTTCTTTCATCACCCTATCGATTAAGTTAAGATATTGCTTCATAGTTTAGATTATTATTCCAACGATAGTTGCTGTAAATAAACATGCAGCAGTTCCAGCAACTAAAGCTAAGATACCTAATTTTGATAAATCTTTGGTTCTTGTTGGTGCAATT
Organism: uncultured Bacteroidota bacterium; assembly: GCA_902597195.1. Lineage (GTDB taxonomy): Bacteria > Bacteroidota > Bacteroidia > Flavobacteriales > BACL11. The sequence continues at coordinate 38,304 of CACJWV010000003.1, forward strand.
GCTCCAATTCCACCTATTTGAATGCCTATTGATGCAAAATTTGCAAAACCACAAAGAATATAGGTTGCTATAATCAGAGATTTTTGCTCAAAAAACATGTTAGATTCTTTGAGATCAGCCAAAGTTATATATGCTACAAATTCATTTAGTATTGTTTTTTCACCAAGTAGTTGACCTACTAATAAAATATCTTCATAACAAACACCAATAATCCAAGAAAGTGGAGCAAATAAATATCCAAATAGAAATTCCATTGACAAGCTAGAGTAATTTCCATTAGTAATATTTTCAATTAATTCATTAGCTCCAGTTAAATTTCCAAAAAAATTAGAAAGAAAATAATTTATCATGCTTATAAAAGCAACAAAAACTAACAACATTGCACCTACATTCACAGCAAGACTAATTCCCTGCTTAGTTCCAATACTTATCGCTTCTAAAACATTTGTACCTAAATCTTCATTGTTGATTTCTAATCCTTGATTTATTTCTTTAGTTTCGGGAATTAATATCTTAGACGCGACTATCGCTGCTGGAGCTGACATAACTGAGGCTGCAATAAGATGCTTTGCAAAAAATATTTGAGAATCAATGTCTGATCCACCAAGAAACCCAATGTAAGCAGCCAACACTCCTCCTGCAATTGTTGCCATTCCTCCACTCATTAAGCACAAAAGTTCTGATGTGGTCATATTCTTTATGTATGGTTTAACCAATAATGGAGATTCTGTTTGTCCTAAAAAAATATTTCCTACTGCAGCTAAACTTTCTGAACCAGATAAGTTGAAAAATTTTTTCATCCATTTTGCGAAAAACAAAACAACTTTTTGTAAAATCCCATAGTAAAATAAAACACTTGTTAGTGATGAGAAAAATATGATTGTAGGTAATACTTGAAATGCAAAAATATATCCAAATGATTCAGTATCCGAAATTAAACTACCAAATAAAAACAATGAACCTTGTTCAGTAAAATTTAAGATAACAACAAAAGTCTTGCTTATATATTCAAAAATATTCATTATAACTGGAACCTTAAGGATGCATATAGCAAAAAGTATTTGAATTATTATGCCCTTAAAAACTAATCCCCATTTTACAGAACCTTTATTTCTGCTAAAGGCAAATAATAAAAGTACAAGACTAGCTAGTCCTAAAATTCCCCTAAAAATATCATTTATCCAATTTTTTTGAATTTTTTTGAATTCAAATATTATGTCATCTTCAATCAATGTCATTCTATCTTTTTGAATAGAAAGTTTATATAATCTTATGGTATCCTTTGGACTTGTGTAATTTAGTACTAAAATATCATTATCAATGGTAAATTTTCCTTTTGCTTCTAATTCCAGAGAGTCAATTTTATATTCAAACGAATTATCTAAATTAATTTTTAGAAAATCTTTTGGTCCAATAGGTTTTAAATTTTCGGTTTTATCAGATTTTTGTTGAAATATGGCTTCAAATGACCATGTGCCAAATATATTTTCTTCAGCAGAAATTTTTGTGAAGCTAAGTGCAAATACAAGAAAAAAAAAGAACCTCATTTTTAATTATTACCTCTTTTATTGATTTCATCTCTTATTTTAGACGCTTTTTCATAATTTTCAGACTCAATCGCTTTTTTAAGTAATTTTTTAAGTTCTGAAAGTCTCATTTCGCCATAAGTCTTCTCCTGTTTCTTCTGAACGATCTTTTTAGTGGTTTTCTGATTTTCATATTTCTTATTCTTTCTTACAAGCACACCAGCTTTATCAAGTATTTTTTCGTAAGTAAAAATTGGACATGAAAATCTTAATGCTAATGCAATTGCGTCTGAGGTTCTTGCATCAATTTCTATTTCACCGTGTGTTTGACTTTTACAGTAAAAACTAGAGTGAAAAATTCCATCTTTTAGACTATGGATTATTATTTTAGTGACAGTGATGTCATGCTCTTTTGTCATAACCTTAAATAGATCATGAGTGAGAGGTCGCTCATTTTCTTCAGTTCCGTCAAGAGCTATTGCAATTGACCTTGCCTCACACCAGCCAATAACAACTGGCAATTGTCGAGAACCTCTCAATTCTTTTAAAAGAAGAACATAAGCATTGTTTTGTGTATCACTTGCCCTAATAGCTACTATATCAAGCTGAATGATTTCCACAGCTAATTCTTGATATTTTTTATTTCCTCAATCAATTTGGGGACTACATCAAAGGCATCTCCAACAATTCCATAATGAGCAGCTTTAAAAAATGAAGCTTCAGGATCTGTATTTATTGCGACCATAACTTTTGAGGAATTAACGCCTGCTAAGTGTTGTATTGCCCCTGAAATTCCTATTGCAAAATAAAGATTTGGAGCAACTGTTTTACCAGTTTGTCCTACATGTTCGCTGTGAGGTCTCCATCCAATATCTGAGACAGGTTTTGAACATGCTGTTGCAGCATTTAGACAATTTGCTAACTCTTCAATAAGGTCCCAATTTTCGGGCCCTTTCATCCCTCTTCCAGCAGAAACAACTATATCAGCCTCAGAAAGATTTACTTTACCAGAACTTTTTTTAATGTTAATTATTTCGATTTCAGTATTACTTTCAGTAGTAAGTTCAGATAACTTCAGATCAGATGAGAATTCTTTGACGCCATATGAATTTGGGTGTAACATTATTATGTTTTTTTCTGAACTAGACTTTGCAATTTCAAAAGCTTTACTGGAAAAAACTTTTTTCTTTAGCTTTAGTGGATTTAGAGATGAGGGTAATTCAACAACATTTGTAAAAATTGATGAGTTTAACTTGGCAGAAAGACGAGGAGCAAACATCTTAGAGGAATAAGTTGATGAAAAAATAAATAACTTGATATCATGTTGAATCGTTAAATCAGAAATCATTTTTGACATTGAAATACTATCTACTTTGTCAATGGGGTTGGTAGTAATTACAATTGAACTACCATACTTAGAAAGTTTATTAAGTTCCTCCTCAGAGACATTGTTAAAGCAAAGTGTAATAAGTTCATAATTATTTTGTTCTGCTAATTCTCTTGAATATGATACAGCTTCAAAGGAACTTTTTTTAAAAATTCCGTCCCAATTTTCTGCGAATACTAATATTTTCATTATAGAACTTTTTCTTTTTCATTTAAAATTTTGACTAACTCAGCTACATTTTCTTCATCTATAAAAACGCATTCTTTGTTTTCAGAAGGCTTGTTAAACTCAATTGATTGAATAAAATCAAAGTTTTCGGACTCTAAAACATTTAGTGGTTTTGATCTTGCTTGCATTATACCTCTCATGTTTGGGATTTTTAGATCTTTTTCTTCTACAAGTCCTTTCTGTCCAGCGATAATAACTGGAGATTTTATTTTAACTTTTTCTGTGCCTCCTTCCATTTCTCTTTCAATGATATATGAGTCATCAGAAATTTCTAGACCAACACAAGCATTAACAAACTGCATTCCAATGTTCTCTGCTACAATTCCATGAACAATACCCCCATTATAGTCAGCAGATTCTTTTCCCATAATTATGAGATCAAACTTATTTTCTGCTAAGTAAGAAGAGAGATTTTTCGCAACACAGATACTGTCTTTAGCTTTATTATCAATTCTAATCGCAGAATCAGCTCCAATTGCTAGAGCTTTTCTAAGTACAGATTCAATTGATGATTCTCCTACTGATACCACAATTACCTCAGCTTGATTTTGTTCTTTTATAAAAATGGCCTTGGTTAACCCAAATTCATCATTCGGATTAATAATGAATTGAATACCCTCTTTATTAAATTCAGTGTTATTTTCAGTAAAATTTATTTTTGATGTTGTGTCAGGCACACAGCTTATGCATACTGCTATTTTCATTGTTGAATAGTTTTAACAAATTTAACAAATTACCGCATTAAAAATAATATAAAATTGCCCTTAATGCTTTATTAATCAAAAAGTCCTATTTTTGCGAAAATTTAAAAAATATAACATGGAATTTATAATTAGTTTTTTACCAGCTTTTGGTATAGTTGCACTTTTCTTCGTTTTTTGGAAAAACTCATGGGTTTCTAAGCAGCCTGTCGGAGATGAAAAAATGTCAAATATTGCTAAAAATATAGCTGAGGGAGCAATGTCATTTTTAAAAGCTGAATACAAAATTTTATCAGTTTTTGTTGTTGCTGTTGCTGTTTTACTAGTTTTTAAAGGAAACTCTGAAGAAGGGTCTAACTCAATGGTAGCAGTTTCTTTCGTTGTCGGAGCAATTTGTTCTGCACTTGCTGGATTTATTGGAATGAAAGTTGCAACAAAGGCTAATGTTAGAACTACCAATGCTGCAAGAAGCTCATTAGCTAAAGCCCTTGAGGTTGCATTTGCAGGTGGCTCTGTCATGGGTCTTGGTGTTGTAGGTTTAGGTGTTCTAGGCTTGAGCAGTCTATTTATGATATACAGTAGTATGGAATGGGGAACAAACATTGAAATGGTATTAAACGTTTTATCTGGCTTTTCATTAGGAGCATCCTCAATAGCACTTTTTGCTAGAGTTGGAGGGGGTATATACACTAAAGCCGCTGATGTAGGGGCTGATCTCGTTGGTAAAGTTGAGGCAGGAATTCCTGAGGATCACCCACTAAACCCCGCTACAATTGCTGATAATGTAGGTGATAATGTAGGAGATGTAGCTGGAATGGGAGCTGATTTATTTGAGTCATATGTTGGCTCAATTATTGGCACAATGGTATTGGGAGCAGTATTTGTTAATTTACCTGAATTTTCAAGCTCTTACAATGGTCTAGGAGCAGTCTATTTACCAATGGCTTTAGCTGCTGTTGGTATTTTGATGTCAATTTTAGGTACTTTTTTTGTGAAGGTAAAAGAAGGAGGGTCACCACACAAAGCTTTGAACATTGGAGAATTTGGTTCTGCAGGACTTATGCTAGTAGCATCTTATTTTTTAATTAAAGGACTTCTTCCTGAGATTTGGAGTGAAGGAGGCCAAAGTTATTCCTCAATAGGAGTTTTTTGGGCTACTATTTCTGGACTAATTGCAGGACTTCTAGTTGGAAAGATAACAGAATATTATACTGGAACTGGAACAAAGCCCGTTTCATCTATTGTTGAGCAATCGGAAACTGGTTCAGCAACAAACATAATTGCAGGATTAGGTGTTGGAATGATGTCTACAGCACTACCCATAATAGTGATAGCAACTGCAATTATCGTTTCACACAGCTTTGCTGGTTTGTATGGAATTGCAATAGCTGCAGTGGGTATGTTAGCTAACACTGGTATACAATTGGCAGTAGATGCATATGGACCAATTTCGGACAATGCAGGAGGAATCGCTGAAATGTCTGAGCTTCCAGCCGAGGTAAGAGAAAGAACAGATAAGCTTGATGCAGTAGGAAATACAACAGCTGCAATAGGAAAAGGTTTCGCAATAGCCTCTGCTGCTTTAACTGCTTTGGCTCTTTTTGCCGCCTTTATGAAGACAGCAGGTGTTGAAACAATTGATGTATCTAAGCCTGATATCATGGCCGGTCTTCTTATTGGAGGTATGTTACCTTTTGTTTTTTCAGCTCTCTCTATGAACGCTGTAGGTAGAGCAGCAATGTCAATGATTGAAGAAGTTAGAAGACAATTCAAAGATATTCCAGCTTTGAAAGCAGCTTTAGAAGTAATGAAAAAAAATAACTCAGATATGTCAAAAGCAAGTGCAGCTGATAAGAAAATTTTTGATGCTGCAATAGGAGTTGCTGAGTATGATAAATGCGTTGAAATTTCAACTCAAGCATCAATTAAAGAAATGGTTACCCCAGGCTTACTAGCCATCATAGTTCCTGTTTTAATTGGTTTTTTCGGTGGTGCTGAAATGCTTGGTGGTTTATTAGCAGGGGTTACGACGTGTGGTGTACTAATGGCAATTTTCCAATCAAATGCTGGTGGAGCATGGGATAATGCAAAAAAAATGATTGAAGAACAGGGCAAAAAGGGAACAGAAGCCCATAAGGCAGCTGTTGTTGGAGATACTGTTGGTGACCCATTTAAAGATACCTCAGGACCATCTTTAAATATTTTACTAAAGCTTATGTCAGTTGTAGCACTTGTAATAGCACCCTCAATTTCAATGAAAACGGTTTCATCTGTCAGCGAACTCGAGCCAGCAAATAATCTTTTTGTTGATGATATGAGTATGACATATGCTTTCGAAACTGTATCATCAGATTTCCTTTTTGATAATCAATCAACTTCTGAAATGTATGACGTAAAATACGTTAAACTTTCAAACGAACTCACTTTCGCTAACTTGGCAAATAATGACAATTCTAAAATTATAAATGATTTTATTAGTCTTGTTGCAAAAAATGAACTTATTTTCAATTCCAATCAAACTTCAAAACCTTCTGCAAATAAAATGTATAGAAGTGAAGCTATTGGGAATCTAACTATTGCAAATTTAGATGGAGTTAGTGCTACATTTTATTTTTCAAATGATGGTAACGATTCTTTTAAAGGACTGATTGTGGCTGCTCTTCCACAAAATGAGCTCTTACCAGGTATGGGTTCTCTCAATATAAGAGTTAAGGGAAAAGCTAGAAATTAAAACAATCCGTTAATTTCCGCATCAATTTTTTCAATGATGTTCCCAAGGTCCTCTTCGTTTTCAGAGAAGTTAATATCGTCTACATCTATGATTAAGAGTTTTCCTTTACTGTACTCGGAAATCCATGCTTCATATCTTTCATTTAATCTTGTAAGATAGTCAAGTCTGATGCTGTTTTCATATTCTCTTCCTCTTTTTTGTATTTGCTCAACAAGTGTTGAAACAGATGCTCTTAAATAAATTAAGAGATCCGGCCCTTTAACGAACTCGTCCATGAGGTTAAAAATTTGCTGATAATTGTTAAAGTCTCTTGAACTCATTAAGCCCATAGTGTGTAGATTGGGTGCAAATATGTGGGCGTCTTCATAAATAGTTCTATCCTGTATATGAGTTTTGTTACTATTTTTTATATCAATTACTTGGCGAAATCTACTGTTTAGAAAATAAACTTGTAAATTGAATGACCAGCGTTGCATATCCTTATAAAAATCGTTCAAGTAAGGATTATTTTCTACATCTTCATAGTTTGCTATCCATTTGTAATGCTCTGAAAGTTTTTTTGTTAAAGTTGTTTTGCCTGAACCTATATTTCCTGAAATTGCTAAGTGCATATTTTTTTCTTCGAAAATAAAAAACATAATTAATTATTTATTAATTGAGACTAAATATTTAGTAGTTCTTTTATAAGTTTATCATCGTTTCTTAGTCTTGGTATCTTATGTTGACCCCCTAATTTATTATTCTTTTTTAGCCATTTATAAAAAGTACCTTTTTCAAGTGATATAATTTTAAGGTTTTTAAGTACAAGGCTTTTAAATCTTTTTGCATTGTAATCATTATTAAGCTGTCTTAGTCTAGTATCTAAAACCTTTTCAAAATCTAAAGTGTTTGTGTTTTTATTTTCAAATTCAATAAGCCATAGGTGTTGTCCAGTTCCATTTTGCAGGAATTTTGGCCCGGCAGTGTAATTATTAACCTTACAATTAAGAACCTCACATGTTTCTGCAATACCTTTTTCTGCATTGTCAACTACTAATTCTTCTCCAAAAGAATTAATGTACGATTTGATTCGTCCACTAATTTTAATTTTGAACGGACTCGTATTAGTAAAGATTACAGTGTCGCCAATTAAATATCTCCATAGACCAGAATTTGTTGAAATTATCATGGCATATTCCATATTTTTCTCAACTTCCCACAGCGGAATAGCATTATATTTTTCATTTACAAAATCCGACTTCTTTATGAATTCGTAGAAAATACCATAATCAAGCATAAGTAACAAATCTTCTTTTTCAAAATCATTTTTAATTCCAAAAAACCCTTCAGATGCATTATAGATTTCTAAATAATTCAATTTAGATGATGGATATAAATCATAAAATTGTTTCTTGTATGGTGAAAAACTTATTCCACCGTGCATAAACAGTTCAAGATTTGGCCAAATCTCAGTTAAGTCATTAACTCCACTCATTTCCTTTATTTTTTTTAACAATACCAACATCCATGATGGCACTCCGGTAAGATTAGTAATATTTTCTCTAACTGCATTATCTGCTATTTTCTTTAGCTTATCCTCCCAATCATCAATTAATAATGTTTCAACATCAGTTGAGCTGTGTATACTTACCCAAAATGGTAAATTTTCTAGAAGAATTGCAGATAAATCTCCCTCTACAAAATCATTTTTAACATTTTGACTACCACCCAGCATTATTCCTTTCCCATTAAACACATTAGTTGAAGAAAAGTTGTTACAGTACATTGAAAGCATATCCTTGCCTGCATTCAAATGGCAGTCCATTATTGAAGCTTTTGTCATTGGAATATATTTTCTATTTGAGTTTGTAGTTCCTGAAGAAATAGCGTACCATTTAATTTTACCTGGCCATAGAATATCTTTTTTCCCTTCTCTGGTCAGTTTGATGTAATTAAATATCTCTTCATAT
>CACJWV010000004.1 GCA_902597195.1 uncultured Bacteroidota bacterium
CGTTTTCAGAAATAAGCCCCAGGAATTTGTTTTTTTCAACCACAGGTAGATTATATACGTGTAAATCTTGCATAATTTTTAATGCAATATCAGCGCTATCTTTTAGCTTTAAAGGTAAAATTGAAGATGAAATTATTTCTTTGGCTTGCATTTGAATATAAACAATTAATTAATTTTGAAATGTGAAAAATTTAAGTGTAAACATAAACAAAATTGCTACAATCAGAAATGCAAGAGGTGGTCAAGTTCCCTCTGTTGTTCAAGCAGCTATTAATGCTGAAAAGTTTGGAGCAGACGGAATAACAGTTCATCCAAGGCCTGATGAAAGACATATTACTAGAGAAGATGTATACAATCTAAAAAAAGTTATTAAAAAGGAGTTTAATATTGAGGGTAATCCTACAAAACAATTCATCGATTTAGTTTTGGATACAAAGCCAACTCAAGTAACTTTGGTTCCGGACGCCCCCGACGTTTTAACATCAAACAAAGGATGGGACATTAAATCAAATTATAATTTTTTAAAAGAAATTGTTTCTGAGTTCAAAAGATCAAAAATTAGGACATCAATTTTTGTTGACCCAAAAGAAAAAATGGTTGAGCTAGCAAAAAAACTTGAAGCTGATCGAGTTGAACTTTACACCGAGACATATGCGAAAAAATTTCCAATAAACAGACAAAATGCAATAAAAGACTTTCATAAGTGTTCGCTACTGGCAAAAAACATAAATATCGGTTTAAATGCTGGTCATGACCTAAATTTAGATAATTTGAAATATTTCAGCAGTAAAATAGATAATTTACTAGAGGTCTCAATTGGACATGCTCTCATTTCTGATTCAATCTATTTTGGGCTACAGAACACAATATCAATGTACAAACGTTTACTATGAAGCTTTTTTCTAGGATTTACGGAAGTGGTAAGGATATAATAATTATACATGGTCTTTTTGGAATGTCAGATAACTGGGCAACATTTGCAAAAAGATTATCTCAGAAATTTAAAGTTCATTGTGTTGACATTAGAAATCATGGTAATTCTCCTCATTCTAATTTTTTTGATTATGATTTTATTTCAAATGATATCATAAATTATATTAATCAAAATAATATATTCAAACCTCACTTGCTTGGCCATTCGTTAGGAGGGAAGGCTGTAATGAAGTTGGTTTTAGAAAAGAATAACATATTCGATAAAAGTATTGTTATTGATATTGCACCTAAAGAGTATGATATTTCTTTTCATCATTTTTTGCTTGAAAAAATTTCAAACTTGCGTCTAGAAAATTACACTTCAAGAAATCAAATAGAATTAGATTTGTTAAAAAGTCTAAAAAATAAAGCGATCACCCAATTTATTCTAAAAAATTTAAAAAGAGATAATGAAAGATTTTTATGGAAATTTAACTTATCAGTTTTGAAGTATAATCTTAAAAAAATTAGTCATGCAAATTTCTGTAAAGGTGTTAGTGATTTAGATATGATGTTTGTAAAAGGTGAAAATTCAGATTATATAAACTCTAAAGATCTGAATAGAATAAGAAATCATTTTTCAAATTCAAAATTTTGTGAAATAAGTAACGCTGGGCATTGGGTTCATGCAGAAAACCCCAATGATCTTTATGATGAAATTATTAATTTTTTATAAAAAAAAGTTATCACCCTCTTTAGCGATTCTAAACCCTTTTGATAAAACTTCTTCATGCTCTTTTGAGTTCTCGTCAATCAGTGGATTTGTATGATTAAAATGTGTGAAAATAATTTTATTCCTTTCTTTAGCTTTTAGATTTGAAAATAATTTTAAACTATCCTTAACTAAAGGATGAGGAATTAAGCTAATATCTCTTTCTATTTCTCTTTCGGAAAAAAAAGTTCCATCAACTAATGCAAAATCAATGTTTTTGATTAACTCAGTAATGGAAATATCCCATTTTTCCCAATTATCAATATCAGGAATATAAATTAGTTCTTTTTTAGATGTTGCGATTTTAAAACCAACAGTTTCAGAGTAATCCTCTCTATGAGGTACAAGAAATGGTTTTATTTTTAGATTAGCGCTAATGTTTATTGTATTGTTTTTAGAGAGTTTTATTAATTTGATATTCCTTTGTTTTAGCAAATTATTCCAGGGTCCATTATTCTCTAAAAATTTTTTCATTTTAGACATTGCATAAACTTTCAAGTCTCTAGACCCAGCAGCTTCATTGCCATAATACATTAAGCCTGTATAGTGTCCAATATGGGCATGGGTTAGAAAAATACCTTCAATGTCTTTGATGTTTGTTTTTTCCTTTAGAAGTTTTGTTTGAAATTTAATTTCTGGTGATGCATCTATTATCCATTGTTTTTTTTCAGATTCGTCAACTACGGCTATACTAGAAACAAATTTTTTTTTAGGTTTTAACCACTGATTTTGACAACATGCTTTATTACAATCAATCTGAGGAAATCCACCATCTTGAATTGTTCCAAGAACTTTAACATAATTTCTCATTCTTTTATTTGATCATTTTCTCATAACAATAATAAAATTTTTTATGTTCCTTGAGCAATATCTTACCTTTAAATTTGTATTCTAAACCAAGGTAAAAACTATTTGCTATTGTGTTATCAAAATAGGTGTCAAGGCGTAAAGATTTTTTATTATTCTTTTTAGCTAGCTCCTCAGCAAAGAACATTAATTTTTTACCGATTCCAATTCCCCACTTGTTATACTTAACAACAAGTCTGTGAATTGTATAAAAACAATTATTTTTCCATTTAATATTTTTATATGCTGTATCAATATTTTCATCAATTGTTACACCACCAATTATTTCATCTTGATCAAAAAAAACATAATAATTTTGAGCCAAAATATCCTTTTTTAATACTTCTTTATTTGGATATTCATGATCCCATTGGCTAATTTTTTTTGAAATCATTTTTTTTATACTACCTCTGTAAAGCTTAATTAACTCATCTAGATCTTCTAAATTGGCTTTTCTAATCATTATATTAGGTTGTTGCACCCTCTTAATTCAGAAATGCTAAGTCTACCAATGATATCAATACCCTCTTTTTTTTGTATTGCAAAATCTTCAGTAGCAATAAAAGGACAGCTATGCTTATTTGCTAAATCAATAACATTAACAAAACCTCTATTGCATCCAATTTTGTAGGGATTATTGATATCTCTAATTAAAAATTTCAACCATTTAGGTGTCATATAGTAACTGTCTTTTCTGTAAGCTTGCGACAGCATTTCTGTCATCCCATATTCTGAATAGACATTTTTTGTTTTAAAATTTTTTTTTAGTAGCTCTATAATTTCGATCTTTGATTTACTTAGCTTTGAGTTCTTTGCTCCTCCTGTTTCAATAACAATAGTATCTTCAATTTTGATATCGCAAATTTTAGAAAATTCATACAAAGCAAAAGACACGCCAAATAAGATTGTTGGAATTTTGTTTTTGTTATTATCTAATATCTGAATCTTTAGTTTATCATAATTTTTTAGGTAATAATCACTTGATGAATACTTACTATTCTTTATAAAATGATTCATCATGTAAATGAGTGATGAGTTTTTATTATCCAAATAATTGGGAAGTAAAGCCAAAAAACAATAATCTTTGCTTTTCCCAAAAAAACTTTCAAAACAATTAACAAAGCTTTTTATATAGTTTTTTTTCTCAGCTACATAATGTGTACTTCTTTTACCACCAGTACCACTGCTCAGAAATTTTAGTTCATAGCTAGTCTTAGTGAGAATTTTTTTAGACTTAAAAAATTGAATTGGTAAAAATGGTATTTCAGTAATTTTCTCAGGAACTTTCGTCTTGTTTATAAGTTTGCAAAAATCAAAATACAGCTTATTGTTTTGTAATTGATAGTGATAAAGCTCAAGGCACTGATCAACAAAATCTTTATTGTTATTAATTTGATTGAAGCTATGCATAAGCTATAATTTTGAAAATATCTTTCCAGTTTACAACATCTTGTTGATAGTTTGCAAAACCATGAATTTCATCTAATTTACCAATAATTTTCTCTAAATCAATTTTTTCTAGTTTAGAAGTTAAACAAAAACTGTGCCGACCAAGGTAGCTGCTTAAGTATTCTTGTTCATACTGACCATTTGTTGCAATTAAACACGATTTTTTTTTCAGTTTTGCTAAATCCATAACTGTTGTATAGCCAGATCTCGAAATGACATATCTAGATTCTAGAATCAGTTTGTTAAGGGCTTCAGTTTGTAAGTGAGATATAGTGCTAGTATTTCCTTGTATATTAACTAAACTTTGAGATGGTTTGCATTGTAAAATTATAGACTTTATTTTTAATTTCTTAGAAGCCTCAATTAATTTTTTTTCAAAAACACTTCTTTGTGGCTCAGGCCCAGATACTAATACTAAAAGTTGTTTTTTTGTCATTGTTTGAAAATATCTAAACCTAGATAGATTAGATAGGTGCTGAGTTTTTATATATAATTTGGATGAATTTGATAGCGATCCAGAAAGTCGATTTTTTTTGTCATCTACAATCCAACACTCATTAAACCTATTAATTAACCTGATGTTTATATAGTTAATAAAAGACATAAAATATTTTGAGCGAATTTCAACTTGATGTGTTACAAAAATTGAGGGTATTTTTTTTGATCTAACACCAAATCTGTTATCAGTAATTATTGCATCTATCTTGAATTGATTAATTATTTTTTCAGTTATGTATCTTTCATAAATATAATTATATATCAGCTTGTAAATCTGTAAAAATATAGCAAAACTTGCACCTATATATTTGCTGTAAAGAATTGGCATTGCCTTCAGTCTCACAAAATCGTGATTAGGAAATTCTTTTTTTAAAAAGTGTAAAGGTTTATTATCGCATCCAATAATAACTTCATAGCCATATTCATTCAATTTTCTAATTATCTTAACACATCTACTTGCATGACCTAAGCCCCAGTCCATAGGAGTGATTAAAACTCTTTTTTTCATTGGATGAAATGATTATTTTTGAAAAAAAATTTTGGGTAAAAATAAATTAAAAAAATTTGATGATTTAAATAATTTTTCAAATGTGATTCAGCCAAAAATTGAAGAGCTCAAAAAAGATTATTTACATAAAGGATTTTGGAGAAGGAACATTTTTAAAAATGATAATGAAATATGCCTTGAGCTGGGCTGTGGTAAAGGTGAATATACTGTTGAGCTTGCAAAAAGAAATCCTCATATAAACTACATAGGCATAGATATAAAAGGAGCGAGAATTTGGTCTGGTGCCAGTGAATCTAAAGAATTAAAAAACATTTTCTTTTTAAGAACAAGAATTGAGTTTTTAAACAAATTTTTTGACCAGGGAGAAATAAATTTGATTTGGATTACTTTTCCAGATCCTCACATAAAAAAAAGAAGTGAGTCAAGAAGATTAACTCATAAGAATTTTCTTAATATTTACAAAACTATTTTGTCAAGAAAAGGGTTTGTTAATTTAAAAACTGATAGTGAGTTTTTGCATGGATATACGCTTGGGGTTTTGTCAAATTTAAATTGTAAAATTATACAATCAACTCATGACTTGTACAATTCTCAAATTTGCTCAAAAGATTGTGAAATCAAAACTTACTATGAGGAAAAATTTTTGAAATTAGGTAAGAAAATTACATTTATAAAATTTAATTTTGAATATTAGATGTCTAAGTTAACAACAGATAGTGTTTTTAAACTGTTAAATGATGGGTTCAATGACAACCCGTTCAATCTGTCAGTCGATAATATTACCAACCTTCAGCTGTTTGGAAATGATATAATAATAGATGTTAAAATCCAAAACCCTACCCTTTCTTATAAAAAGAAGCTTGAAAAGTTTATCAATGAAATTATTTTAAGTCAATTTTCAACTTGTAGAATTAAGCTTAATTTCAACCTTGAAGCTTCAAAAAATAATGTTCAAATAAAAGGAGAGCGAATAAAAGGAGTTAAAAATATTATAGCGGTGAGTTCTGGCAAAGGAGGTGTAGGGAAATCAACAATTACATCAAATCTAGCTGTTGGATTATCTGAAATTGGATTTAAAGTTGGGGTTGTTGATGCAGATATTTATGGCCCATCAATGCACTTAATGCTAGACTTAGAAGGAAAAATGCCTAAATCAATAAACGTTGATGGGATAAATAAGATTGAACCATTAGAAAATTATGGTGTAAAAGTTTTAAGTATTGGTTTTTTTGCTCAATCAAAGCAAGCTTTAGTTTGGAGAGGCCCTATGGCTACAAAGGCATTGAATCAGCTAATTTGGGATGCTCATTGGGGAGATTTAGACTATCTTCTCGTTGATTTGCCACCCGGAACTGGAGATATACATCTATCTTTAGTGCAATCAATACCCGTCACAGGAGCAATTGTTATTTCAACACCTCAGCCTATTTCAGTCGCAGATGCAAGAAAAGGTATAAATATGTTTCAGATGGACAGTATTAACGTTCCAGTAGTTGGATTAATTGAAAACATGTCATATTTTGAAGATGACAGTAAAATCAAGTATCATATCTTTGGAAAAGATGGTGGAAAAATTCTAGCTGACAATATGAATGTTAATTTTCTTGGCGAAATCCCAATTATTCAATCAATTAGAGTAGCTTCTGATATTGGAAGACCTGCTGTCTTGCAAGGTGATACTGATATTGCGAAAAGATTTTTAAATTTGTGTAGAAAGTTAGTTGATTTTATTGAAGAAAGAAATAAAAAAATTAAAGAAACAGAATCAGTTAAGATAACACATAACAAAGGCTGCTCTTAAATGAAAACATCAAAAAAAAGTAAGTTATACTACAAAGTTGATCAAGCATTGGATAACATCAGACCTTACTTGAATGTTGACGGAGGTGACATTGATTTAATCGAAGTGACTAAAGATAAAATTGTAAAGGTTAAGTTTACTGGCTCTTGTGCAACTTGTGATGTAAGTATGATGACCTTTAGAAATGGTATTGAAACAACAATAAAGAAAAACGTACCTGAAATCAAAGAAGTTATCGAAATTATTTAGACTAATTCTAAATAAATAATTCATCAATTTTTTTAGAGATTTTTGCTTTACCAAACAAAAGAAGTATGGTATATTTGTTTTAGAATAAAAAACTGATGAGAAAGGAGTTGTATTTAGGAAGAAAAATCTATTTAGTTCTAATATTTTCGTTTTTATTTTCCAACACAATTTTCGCCCAAATCGATGGTGAAGAACTTTACAAAACCAATTGTACTGCGTGTCATGTAATGACTGACAAAAGATTAGTAGGTCCTGGACTTAAAGGCGTAACTGACAAGTATTCAAAGGACTGGCTTAAAAAATGGATTATTAACTCTCAGGAGTTTATTGCATCAGGAGATGAAAAAGCAATTGCTATATATGAAGAGTACAACAAGCAAATCATGCCAGCTTTTTATTTTACTGATGAAGAATTCGACGCTCTCTTTGCTTATTTAGAAAACCCACCCGTTGAAGAAATTGCTGAGGCTGTTGTTGCTTCAACGGAGCAAGTTTCCACCTCAAACAAATATCTACCCATCATTATTCTATTATTAATTTTAACAATATCATACATATTGTTAATACTAAAAAATAAACTAAAATCAAGTTTAGGAGAGGCAACTGAATCAATACCACAGACATTTTACAATCAATACAAACTTTTTATTTCTAACAAAACAAATTTAGTTTTTACCGGTATTATTGCCTTTGTTGTAATATCAAATTTTGCATATTCAACAATGATGG
Source organism: uncultured Bacteroidota bacterium (assembly GCA_902597195.1). Lineage (GTDB taxonomy): Bacteria > Bacteroidota > Bacteroidia > Flavobacteriales > BACL11. The sequence goes on from CACJWV010000004.1 coordinate 7,765, forward strand.
GAATAGGAGTATATACTCAGTATCAACCTGAGCAGCCAATTGCTTTCTCTCACGAATTGCATTCAGGAATTAACGGTGTTGATTGTAATTATTGTCATTCCTCAGCCAGACACAGTAAGCACTCCGGTATACCATCTGCTAACGTATGTATGAATTGCCATACATACATTAATGAAGGAACAGATGAAGAAGGGACTAAAGAGATAGCTAAAATATATGAAGCTGTTGGTTTTGATCCAGACTCAAGAACATATATTGAGGGGTACACACAAAAACCTATTGAATGGGTTAGGATTCACAATTTACCAGACCACGCTTATTTTAATCATTCTCAGCATGTTGTTGCTGGGCAAATCGAGTGCCAAGAATGTCATGGTCCAATACAGGAGATGGAAGAGGTATACCAGTACAGTGAACTAACTATGGGGTGGTGCATTGAGTGTCATAGAGAATCTGAGGTTAAAATGGAAGGTAACGAATATTATGCCAAATTACACGAAGAGCTCAAAGCAAAGCACGGTAAAGAAGTTTTTACTGTTGAAGAAATTGGAGGCTTAGAATGTGCAAAATGTCACTATTAAATTTATGAGTAATAAAAAAACATATTGGAAAGGTGTAGCTCAACTAGAGAATAAGGAATTTGCAAATGAGATTGCAAGTAATGAATTTTCTGAGCATTTGCCAGTAAACGATTTTTTAAAGGAAAAGAAAACATTAGAGGAATCATCAACGAGTAGAAGAGACTTTTTAAAGTTTATGGGTTTCACAACTGCAGCAGCAACTCTTGCAGCATGTGAAACACCTGTGGTTAAATCAGTGCCATACTTAATTAAGCCAGATGAGATTATCCCTGGAGTTCCAAATTTTTATGCAACCACTATCTATGATGGAAGAGACTACGCAAGTGTGCTTGTTAAAACTAGAGAAGGTAGGCCAATAAAAATTGAAGCGAATCAAAGCAGCACAAGTGCAAGAAGCCAAGCTACAATATTATCGTTTTATGATTCAAATAGAGCTAAGGAACCCATGTTCGGTGGCAAATCTATCTCCTGGTCAAAATTAGATAAACAAATTAAACAAAAGCTTAGTCAGGTCAAGGACAAAAAAATAGTATTATTAACAGCTTCTATAATAAGTGAAACTACTCTAGATTTAATAAAGAAGTTAAGTTCTAAATATTCAAATTTTGAGCATATAATGTATGACTCTGTTGCTTATGACGCACTACTAGATGCAAATCTTGAGAGTTTTGGACTAAGAGTAGCTCCAAAATATCACTTTGACAAAAGTGATGTAATTGTATCTTTTGGAGCAGACTTTCTTGGAAATTGGCTGTCTCAAGATTATTCTAAAGATTATGTTAATGGCAGAAACCCTAAAAATGGAAAAATGTCAAGGCATTTTCAAATTGAGACTAATATGTCACTCAGTGGAGCGAATGCTGATAAAAGAATACAAATCAAACCATCCGAGCAAGCTTATCTTATTTCCAATTTGTATAGAGCACTAATTGGCACTGATCAGATTGATGAAAGACTGAAAGGTGTTTATCAAAATCTTAAAAAATCAAAATCTTCGATTGTTGTAACCGATAGTTCAAACAAAGATGTGCAATTAATTGTCAATGCAATCAATCATAGACTAGGTAATTACAAAAAAACTATAAGTATCGATAATCCTTGTTTTTTGAAAAAAGGTAAAACGGATGATTTAAAGCTATTAGTGAATGAAATGAACAGCGGAAATGTACAAGTTCTAATTACAAACGGTGTTAATCCTGTTTATAATTACGAAAATTCAAAGAAATTTGTTTCGGGATTAAATCAGGTTGAGACATTTATTTCTTGTTCACTTTACAACGACGAGACCTCTAGTTTAGCTGATTATCTATGTCCACTTCATCACAATCTTGAAAGTTGGGGTGATGCAAATCCAAGTCTAAATACATACACTTTGATGCAGCCTACAATAGCACCTTTGTTTGATACAAGGCAGTTTGAGACTAATTTGCTTTCATGGTCAGGCGAGAACAATGATTTTCATAAATATTTGAAGAGTTACTGGATTAATAAGGGAATTAATTGGAATAAAGCTCTGCACGATGGTTATTTTAAATTTAACCAATCAATTAGAACAGCTAATTATAGAAAATCAAATCTTCGAAATTTTGAAAAAGTTGAAGTTAATCGTCTAGAGCTATGTCTATATGAAAAAATAGGCCTTGGAGATGGGAGTTTAGCTAATAATCCATGGCTACATGAATTGCCTGACCCAATCACAAGGACTACTTGGGACAATTATGTTGCTATTTCAGCATCAACAGCAAGAGAATACGGTTTAATGAATAAAACAGTTGCTAACGGAGCATTGAACGGAAGTCTTGTAAATTTAAAAGCTGATGATGTAGAACTAAAAAATTTACCTGTCATTATTCAGCCTGGACAAGCGAAAGGTACAATCGGTATAGCACTTGGATATGGAAGAAAAAAATCAGGTAAAGTTGGTGATAATGTAGGGTTCAATGCTTTTCCACTAATTTCAAAAAAATATGTGGACATAGAATTAGCTGAAGGAGAGCATGAGTTTGCTTGCATACAGTTGCACCACACAATGATGGGAAGAGACATGGTTAAAGAGACAAATTTAGATAAGTACATAAAGAACCCTAGCTCTGGTAATTACAGGGAGAAGTATTATACTTATAAAGGAAAATTACCTTCGGACCAAGTCTCTTTATATGAAGAACACGACTTAGAAACAGGACATTTTTGGAATCTTTCTATCGACCTTACCTCTTGTACTGGTTGTGCTGAATGTGTAATAGCCTGTCAAGCCGAAAACAATATACCAGTTGTTGGAAAAGAGGAAATGAGAAAAAGTAGAGATATGCATTGGATGAGAATTGACAGATATTATTCATCTGAAATGACCAAACAAAGTGCTAAAAAACAAGACATATCCTCAATTAAAATGTATGCTCAAATGGAAGAGCCATCTGAAGATCCTGAAGTTGTTTTTCAACCTGTTATGTGTCAACACTGCAACCATGCACCTTGTGAAAATGTATGTCCTGTGGCTGCAACAACACATAGTAATGAAGGACTTAATCAAATGACATATAACAGATGTATTGGTACAAGATATTGTGCTAACAACTGCCCATATAAAGTAAGAAGATTTAATTGGTTTTTATATAGTGAAAATGATAAGTTTGATTATCACATGAATGACGATTTAGGTAAAATGGTTTTAAATCCTGATGTAGTTGTTAGGTCTAGAGGAGTTATTGAGAAATGTAGCATGTGTATCCAAAAAATACAAGCATTAAAGCTTGAGGCCAAGAAAAAGGGAGAAACAATAAAAGATGAAGATGCTCAGACTGTTTGTTCATCGGCATGCTCCACTAATTCAATAGTTTTTGGTGATGTTACTAACAAAGAAAGCGAAGTATATAAGCTAAGAAATGATGATAGAGCATATGATTTACTTGATCATTTAAATGTCAGGCCATCAGTATTTTATCAAACAAAAGTAAGAAACAAACAAAATGCATAAAGAGTCAAGAATAAGAGACCCGCTAATAGACGGTAACAAAACATTCCACGATATTACTGTTGAGGTTGCTTATCCTGTTGAAGGAAAAGCTAACAAGTATTGGTGGACACTATTCGGATTATCGGTCATCCTTATGCTTTGGGGATTCGGCTGTATTGCATACACAATAGGTACAGGAATTGGTGTTTGGGGATTAAATAAAACAATCAATTGGGCTTGGGACATAACAAACTTTGTTTGGTGGATTGGTATTGGTCACGCAGGAACTCTTATTTCAGCGGTTCTTTTACTTTTTAGGCAAAAATGGAGGATGGCTATCAATAGGTCTGCAGAAGCAATGACAATTTTTGGAGTTATTCAAGCAGGATTATTTCCATTAATCCACATGGGTAGACCATGGTTAGCATACTGGGTATTTCCAATTCCAAATCAATATGGTTCTCTATGGGTTAATTTTAACTCGCCTTTACTTTGGGATGTTTTTGCAATTTCAACATATTTAACTGTCTCAACTGTTTTTTGGTACATTGGGCTAATTCCAGATTTTGCAATGATTCGTGATAGAGTTAATGAAAAAATTAATCCCCTGAAGAAGAAATTATATTCTTTGCTATCTTTTGGATGGTCAGGAAGGGCCAAGCATTGGCAGAGATTCGAAGAGGTGTCTCTTGTACTAGCGGGATTAGCTACTCCTTTGGTTTTTTCAGTTCATTCAATCGTCTCTATGGACTTTGCTACCTCTGTTATCCCTGGTTGGCATACAACAATTTTCCCCCCATACTTTGTATTGGGAGCACTTTTCTCTGGATTTGCAATGGTTGAAACACTTCTTATAATTGTAAGAAAGGTAGTAAATATGGAAGCTTATATTACAATAAAACATATTGAATATATGAATGTAATTATCTTATTTACTGGCTCAATGGTAGGAATTGCATATATAACTGAATTGTTTATGGCTTGGTACTCTGGAGTTGAATTTGAACAATATGCTTTTTTAAATAGAGCAACAGGCCCATACTGGTGGGCATACGCCAGTATGATGACCTGTAACGTTGTTATTCCACAGCTTTATTGGATTTATAAGATAAGAACAAACATAATTGCAACTTTTGTCTTGTCAATTTTTGTCAATATAGGTATGTGGTTTGAAAGATTTGTAATTATAGTAACTTCTTTACATAGAGATTTTCTTCCATCAAGCTGGACTATGTTCTCTCCCACCTTTGTAGATATAGGAATATTTCTTGGAACTATTGGTTTCTTCTTTGTATTGTTCTTGATGTACGCAAGAACTTTTCCTGTAGTTGCTCAGGCTGAAATGAAGACAATTTTAAAATCATCTGGATCAGAATTTAAAAAAATAGATAATGAACAATAACATAGTGTACGCATTATACGACGATGATGATATTCTTTTAACTTCTGTCAAAAAGATGAAAGAAAAAAATTTAAATGTAAAAGAAGTTTATACTCCTTTTCCAGTTCATGGTCTTGACAAAGTTTTAGAACTAAAAGAAACAAGAATGGCTATTACTGCTTTTATATATGGATGTATTGGTCTTACTTTTGGCTCTGTTCTAATCTACTACATTATGATTTCGGGAGAATATAAAAGTTGGCCAATGAATATTGGTGGTAAACCCAACTTTACTTTTTTTAAGAATTTGCCATCATTTGTACCTGTACTATTTGAACTTACTGTAATGTTTGCTGGGCACTTAATGTCTCTAACATATTTTTACAGATGCAAACTCTTTCCTGGCTCGCAGGAAACTAGTCCCGACCCGAGAACTACAGACGATAAGTTTTTAGTTGAGATCGAACATGAAAATTTTAAAGAAGTTGAAAAATTTTTAAAAACAACTGGTGCAATAGAAATTAAAAAGAAAGATGATAAATAAATTAATTGCAATATTATTTTTAAGCATAATCATATCTGCTTGTAATAATCAAAGCGGTTATGAGTACATGCCAAATATGTATAGGTCACCATCTTTGGAGACATACTCAACAAATACATATTTTAAAGATAGTATAAATGCCAGGCTTCCAGTTGAAGGTACAATAGCCAGAAATTATCTTTCTACTTTTTACTTTGATGGAGACCTGGAGGGATATCTACAGTCTGGAAAATTTGCAAAAAACCCATTAGAAATTAATGAAAAGAATTTAAAAGAGGGAGAAGCATTATATGGCATGTTTTGTGCCCATTGTCATGGGCCTGAGGGTAACGGAGGTGGTAGTATCGGTCATCCAATTTATTCAAATATTCCTCATTACAATGACAAAAAGCAAATTAGAAGAACAGGAAAAACAATGTCTGAACTCAAAGCTGGGCATATCTTTCACTCAATAACTTATGGAGTAAATGCTATGGGGCCTCATTCTTCACAACTTAGCGAAGATGAAAGATGGAAATTAGTAATGCATGTTCAAAAACTACAAAAATTAGAATAGATAAATGTTTCAGCTAAATAAAAAATTACATCTTACTTCAATCTCAATGATAGCAATAGGATTACTTTCATTGGTAATAGGATTCATGAGTGATGCTCATTCAACATGGACTAATTTACTGTTCAATAACTATTTTTTCCTAGGCATTTCTCTTTTTGCAGTAGTTTTTGTTGCTATACAATACGTAGCAGAGGCAGGATGGTCGACAGTATTTAAAAGAGTTCCTGAGGCGATGATGGCATTTCTTCCTTATGCGGGAATTATTATGCTATTTATTGTCATTGCTGCTGTTATGCACTGGAACCATATCTATCACTGGCTAGAGCCAGGTATAATGGATCCAAATGAACCAAATTATGATAAAATAATTGCGGGTAAAGAACCATATTTAAATGCACCTTTTTTTCTAATAAGATCGATAGTATATGTCATTATTTGGATCTATTGTGCCAGAAAATTACGACAGCTTTCTATTAAAGGTGACCTTGAAGGAGATATTGGAGAACGATCATTTTTTAAAGGGCTCAGAGTTTCAGGGTGGTTTCTAGTCTTTTTTGCCGTTACATCATGTACTGCTGCATGGGATTGGATTATGTCAATCGATACACACTGGTTCAGTACACTGTTTGGATGGTATATATTTTCAGAGTGGGCAACAATAGGATTTACAACTATTCTTTTAATTGCTCTTTTTTTACAGAAAACAGGATACCTACCTGACTTAAATGATAGTCATATTCACGACTTAGGAAAATTTATTTTTGCCTTTTCAATTGTATGGACATACATGTGGTTCTCACAGTTTATGTTAATTTGGTATGCAAATATCCCTGAAGAAGTAACATACTTTATGCAACGGATAGAACAATCTAATTACAGTTTTTTATTCTGGTTTAGTATGGTAATAAATTTTGTTGTTCCTCTAATAATGCTAATGAGTAGAGATGCTAAAAGAAATAAAACTATACTTGTTATAGTTTCAACTGTTATTTTAATTGGACACTGGATAAATTCTTATTTGTTATTTGCACCTGGAACGTTATTTGAACATGGACATTTAGGACTACTTGAGGTCGGTGTATTTTTAGGCTTTATTGGGCTGTTTATTCAGATTGTTTCCCGAACTTTGTCAAAAACCTCTGTTGAAATAAAGTCGCACCCTTATTTAGACGAAAGTAAACACTTACATACATAAGCGAAATGATTGAAAAAATTATATATGTTTTAATGCCAATTGCAGTTGTAGCTTTATTGGTGCAGATCACTAGAATAACTGAATTATTATCAAAGATTAATAAAGAAGAACCTAACAAGGTAACTATTAGAGACAACGACTTTCAAGGTAAACTATACTTTATTGTCATAATGGCTTTTATCATCTTTGTAGTTTGGCAGATGATAGTTTGGGGACCATTACTTCTTCCTGCTGCTAGCTCAGTTCATGGTGAAATAATTGATGGATTAATGAATTTTACAATGAATCTTATACTAGTTGTATTTTTTGTATTAACTCCTATGCTTGGATATTTCTTGTATAAATACAGAGGAAAGGAAAAGAAATTTGCCTATTACTATTCTCACAATAATAAGTTAGAAATTATTTGGACAGTCATCCCAGCAATTGTGTTAACCGGTGTTATTGTTTATGGGCTTAGAGTTTGGGATCAGGCTATGAATCCTGATATGACAAATGCCTCAGTCGTTGAGGTTTATTCAAAACAGTTTGGTTGGACTGCAAGGTACTCAGGTGGTGACAACACATTAGGAAATGCAAACTACAGATTAATACAAGGTCCAAATCAATTAGGTATTGATCTATCTGATTCTACATCTCATGATGATATAATCGTTAGAGAAGTACACTTAGTAAAAGATAAGCCAGTATTATTAAAATTTAGATCTCAGGACGTTATTCATTCAGCTTTCATTCCACATTTTAGAGTTCAAATGAATTGTGTTCCTGGTATTACAACACAATTTGGTTTTACTCCAACAAAAACAACATCTGAAATGAAGGCTCAAGAAGGTGAAGATTTTGAGTATATGCTTGTATGTAACAAAATATGTGGTGGAGCACATTACAATATGGGGATGAAATTTATTGTTGAGACTCAGGAGGAGTATGACATGTGGCTTTCACAACAAAAAAATATAAAAAATACATTACTTACATTATAATTAAAAGTTATGGCGGATCATCACAAAGAAACATTTTTAACTAAGTACGTCTTTTCACAAGATCATAAAATGATAGCAAAGCAGTTTCTAATAACAGGAATGTTTATGGCACTCTTAGGAATGGCAATGTCCGCACTATTTAGAGTTCAGCTTGCAAATCCCGGAAAAGCTTATCCGATTCTTGAAACTTTGCTAGGTAAATGGGCCCCTGGAGGAGTATTAGATCCAAATTTTTATCTTGCATTAGTTACAATGCATGGAACGATACTCGTTTTTTGGGTTCTAACGGGGGGATTATCAGGAACCTTTGCTAATTTTTTGATACCACTTCAAATAGGAGCAAGAGACATGGCATCAGGATTTATTAATATGTTATCATATTGGTTTTTTAATCTAGCAACTATTGTGCTTATCTGGTCCTTGTTTGTAGAGACAGGACCTGCCTCTGGAGGATGGACAATTTATCCGCCACTTAGTGCATTACCTCAAGCGATGCCTGGGTCAGGTTTAGGTATGGATTTATGGCTAATTGCAATTGTTTTGTTTGTCGTTGGATCCTTACTTGGTGGATTAAATTATATTGTAACAATATTAAACTTAAGAACTGTTGGGATGAGTATGCAAAGATTACCATTAACCATATGGGCTCTTTTTGTTACTGCAATTCTTGGTGTCTTATCTTTTCCTGTATTACTCTCATGTGGTTTGCTATTAATTTTTGATAGAACTTTTGGTACTTCTTTCTATTTATCTGATATTGTCATTGGTGGAGAGGCTCTTCATTATAGTGGTGGATCACCTATATTATTTGAGCATTTATTTTGGTTTTTAGGTCACCCAGAAGTTTATATAATTCTTTTACCAGCTCTTGGAATTACTTCGGAAGTAATATCGGTTAATTCAAGAAAACCAATATTTGGCTATAAAGCGATGGTTGCTTCACTATTAGCCATTGGATTCTTATCATTTATTGTTTGGGGACATCATATGTTCTTAACTGGAATGGATCCATTCTTGGGCTCTGTATTCACATTTACAACATTGCTAATAGCAATTCCGTCTGCTGTTAAAGTTTTTAACTTTTTAACTACACTATGGAAAGGAAATATCAGATTCACTACAGCGATGTTATTTGCTATTGGTACTGTCTCAACTTTTATCACTGGTGGTTTAACTGGAATAATTTTAGGTGACAGTGCACTTGACATAAATGTTCATGATACTTATTTTGTTGTTGGACATTTCCATATTGTTATGGGGCTATCTGCTATATATGGAATGTATGCTGGCGTTTATCACTGGTTTCCCAAGATGTATGGTAGGATGATGAATAAAGGCCTTGGATATTTACATTTCTGGGGAACTTTTATTTGTGCTTACGGGGTTTTCTTTCCTATGCACTTTTTAGGTTTAGCAGGACTTCCAAGAAGATACTATCAAAATAGTTCATTTCCGATGTTTGATGGCTTAACAGATATAAATGCAGTAATTACTTTTTTTGCACTCGCAGGAGCAATTTTTCAATTCATTTTTATTTTCAACTTCTTTTACAGTATTTTCAAAGGTACAAAAGCTAGCAAAAATCCTTGGCAGGCAAATACACTTGAGTGGACTACCCCAGTTGAAAGGATTCATGGAAATTGGCCAGGGGAATTACCAACTGTTCATAGATGGGCTTATGATTACTCCAAGCCAGGTGCCGATAAAGATTTTATACTTCAGACAGAACCTTTAAAAGAGGGAGAAGAAGAGCATTAACTTCGTACGCATAACATTATTTAGCTAAATTAGCCTATATGAATGAGGAGCTAAATCCAAATATAGATAACTTATCAAATGATGATAAGGAATTTGAAAACGTTCTTAGACCTAAATTGTTCAATGATTTTAAAGGTCAAAATAACATAGTAGAAAATCTTAAAGTTTTTATTGAAGCTGCAAAAAAAAGAAATGAATCACTTGATCATGTACTACTACATGGTCCTCCTGGACTAGGAAAGACAACTTTAGCTAATATAATTGCAAATGAGCTTGGAGTTAATTTAAAGACAACTTCAGGACCAGTGTTAGATAAGCCAGGGGATTTAGCAGGCTTATTAACAAATTTAGAAGACAGGGATGTTTTATTTATTGATGAAATACATAGACTGAACCCTGTAGTTGAAGAATATTTATATTCCGCTATGGAAGACTTTCAAATTGATATTATGATTGAATCAGGCCCAAATGCTAGAACTGTACAGATTCAAATTAGTCCTTTTACATTAATTGGAGCAACAACTAGATCCGGGTTACTTACTGCTCCGTTAAGAGCAAGGTTTGGTATCAAATCAAGACTAGAATATTATGATTCTAAATTATTATCAAATATTGTAAATAGGTCAGCAAAAATTTTAGAGGTTCCAATAAATAGTAATGCAGCTTTTGAAATTGCAGGTAGAAGCAGAGGGACACCCAGAATCTCTAACTCACTACTAAGAAGAGTTAGAGATTTTGCACAAATCAAAGGAACTGGTGAAATTGATCTAAAGATTACAACCTATTCGCTAAAAGCACTAAATGTTGATCAGCATGGTTTAGATGAGATGGATAATAGAATATTATCAACAATAATTGACAAATTTAATGGAGGACCAGTTGGTTTAACAACAATTGCAACGGCTGTAGGTGAGCAGGCAGGAACAATTGAGGAAGTATACGAGCCATATCTTATTCAACAAGGATACTTAATGAGAACACCTAGGGGAAGGCAAGCTACCGATTTGGCTTACAAGCATCTTGAGAGAGAATCAGGAGACGAATTACAAAAGGGACTATTTAGCTAATAAATAGAGTCGAAAACATCAATTATTATTTTTTTGTGGGCTGAAAAAAATGTTAATGCCCAAATTTTAAGTTTAATTGCATCATTTTTTTCAAGCCAGTTCATACTTTTTGTTAATTCTTTTTTGAACAACGAAGCATCAAAACTGACTTTAAATAATATTTTTTTGCAAAAATCTAACATGTTTTTACAACGAAAAATAGTATTAATTATTGTGAATTGATTAAATAATAATTTATGATAAATGATATTACAGTATTGTATTGGCCTTGATTATACCATAGGCTAGCACTTGAAGCATGTTTTCTGATTGGTGTAAAGAATAGAGTGTTTGAAAATTTAGTATTTAAGCTTATTTGATTATTAACATAATATTCAATTCCAAGAGATGTACTAAAATCAACAGCATTAAAATTATCTCTAAGTTCAACGTTACTTCCAAAGTTGTCTGTTTCTTTTTGTAAAAGTAAAAAGCCTGTATGAAAACCAAATTGGATAAAAGTATTTTGTTGCACCAGATAACTAAAATAAAAAGGAGCATCAATGTAGTCAAGTTTGAAGCTGTTCAAGTTCAAATTTAAGTTATTGTTCTTGCTACCTTTTTGAAAATATGATAACTCAAATTTTAATTTAGATTTTTCAGAAATATTTCTTTGGGTAAAGAACCCAATTGCGACACCTAATTTATTAAATCCACCAAGATTATCTCCTGAGATTTGAGATGTTGTTAATCCAGCTATTAATCCACCATCAAAACTCTGACTTAATATATCATTACATATAAGGCATATGCAAATTAGGCTAATTGTTTTTTTCATTTATCTTAAAGCAATGCCAGTCCCGACAGTTAAAACAGGGTATTCTGAGTATGTGTAATTAGCATATAAAGTAATTAAAGTAATTTTTGTTCTTAATCCAACATTAAACCTAAATGAATTTTGAGTTTTAAATTCTATATCAGTAGGAACATAAATACTAATTATATCACTGTTGTCACCATCTCCAAAATTTATTTGGGTTTCTCCTGTACTAAAATCAGTTGATGAAAAATTATATCCAATAGAACCATGAGCAGTTAATATTAATAACTTTTTTGATAAAATTAAGTTAAGAGTACTAGCATTTGTTTTTAGGTTAACACTTTGTTTAACACCCTGACTTTCAATTTGAAAGTTAGTATTAAGATTTGTAAGTCCATATTGTAATGATAAATCTAATGGTATAATATTACCTATGCCAGGAACCCACTGTAGTAAATCATGCTTAATTGATAATCCCCACAAACCAATACTTCCTTTGCCGATAAATCCTTTTTCAAAAGTATACTTTGGAATATATCTAAACCCAATTTCAGTTTTCTTAAATAAGCCAACACTTGCATTAGCTGCAGGAACAGGTAAAAAGCTAAAAGAATTTTGATTTGGCATAGTAAAGTTTATGTCATTCTCTAATCCTTCATATGTAACATTAGCACCTTCACCGTTACCAACAATTGTTGGAGTTTTTGTTGCTGAGCTTCTAAAGTTTTCTAGTTCATTAATATCAAAGAACTTTTGATTATCATTGAAAACTACAGTATTGATATTTATACTAACATCAAAACCACCAAGTTTATGTGGCTTGCCAGTGTTGTACCATCCATTATTTAATCCACTTCCTAATCCATTACCTAGAGGTGATAAGTATGCTTCTAATAGTGATTTTGCATCTTTTGTAGATGAAATGATTTGTTGACCATTAGAATATATGGAAATTGAATAAAAAATAAAAAAGAGTAAAAATTTATAGATGTAGTTCTTCAACTTGGATTATTTCTTTATTATCAACGTTGTAGATATATGCAACAATATTTAATTTATTTGTGTCCCAAGCACCTGTGTTACCATTACCCATAAAAAGTTCATTTGTTGAATGATTAATATTAAATTGTTCTAAGCTAGAAATTGAAATATTATAACTTAGATTTATCTCTTCGTTAGCGGTATAATTATTTGAACTTTTTAGATTTTCTCCCCAAGTATTATTTATAATCGCTCTAAGCACATGATTATGAACATATACGCTATCGTCATAAGAGCCATTTTTTTGCCAATCAACGATGCTATCCTCAGTAATGGCAATAACAATATTATACTCACCATCAACATTTTCAAGAGCTTTAACAATTACTTCTATATTACAATCACCAATAACAAAAGGTGATGCTGAAATTTCAATATCAAACAAGGGAGAATTATTAATTATTTCAGAAACAACGTTTCCCCAATCATCTTTAGATTTTGGTTCTTCGTCCTTTCTATTTATCATACCTTTTGGCAGACCAACGGATGAAACTTCAAAATAGCTGTCAATCTCTTCACCCCATTTAGTTCTAAAATCAGTTAAGTATTTGTTAGAAGAGTTTGGTGGTAGTGGTCTTGCAAAGGTGTTACCAACATGTAATGCAATACCAATTACTTGATTGGGATATAACTCCTTAATTGATTCAAGTTCTGTAGCTGCATCTGGACAGTTCATACAAGTATGACCTGTGAAGTCTTCAATTAAAATTTTTTGTAAGACAGTTTCACTACTCCCATTGGTATTAATCTCATTTTGATAAGGTCCTTCAACTACTTCACAAGAGCTAACGATAAAAAAAGTAAAAATGAAGATGTTTAGATTTCTCATATTAAAATGATGAAGATATATTTAAACTAAAGCCGTTTGAGGATGGTACTTCTTTGCAAACTCCTCCAACACAAAAAATGCCTGCTCTTTTCTTCCCATACCCAATTTCTATTCTGTTACTTCCTTTAATGTATCCAAAATTAAAGTTAAAGTAGTGATTTTTTTGATCATCATTACCGAAGTTATATAAATCTTGAATAGCAAAAAACCAATTTGGAGACATAGTGTATTCAACAAGAGCCATGGACCAGCTACCATCATCATCGTCAGTTAGTAAAGCTTGAAGCTCAACTCTTAACGTGTGCTTTCTTTTTAATTTATATGTAGCATCAATTACTCCTATTGTTGATTCAATAATTCCGTATTCTCCTGGAAGCTTACCCTCAAGAACATCCTTATTGTATTTTTGAAATGCTATCGTACTATTAACTCTAAGCTTACTATTTATTTTTTTTACCAGTTCCAAATTTAAATCAGAATAAAATAATTCATTAGGACTTCCCAAAAAAACTGGTGTAAAATCAATTGAGTCATTTTTAAGTGAAGAGCCCCCATCCAGTGCTAAAACTCTTGAATAGTTAATATTAATTTTTGTTCCATATTTACCACCAAATATAGTACCTCGATCAAATTTATAATATAAGTCAGATTGGAATCCTATTTCGCCATTTGATTGAGTAGCACAAGGATAAAAGGCTAAAAGAGTATAAGAGTGCTGTTTGGATAAGGTTGGAATATAATTAATGATGTATTCCTTAGATTGTTGTCTCTCTGAGCGAAACTCCATATTATCAACCCTATGAGCGTCAAATGAGAATCCTAAGCCTTTTTGAAAGTATGTTAAGCTAGTTTTTATAGCGTTTCCAGTCGCATAGTTATTAGAATTATCAGCTATTGAACCAGCTGGGTCATTATATTTATGAACGTATTCAAGATAATAATTAAAATTACCTGAAATCAAGTTGCTTCTTAGCCCATATACTCCAACATTTTGTGGTAGATTAAATTTAGGGTTATTATCCTTTTGAAATCTACTTACAAAACTTGAACCTAAAATTAAATTTGTTGACATTTCTAACGCTAACAATTCAAAAAGATTTGTTTCAAAATCAATTCCTCTTATAATGCCATCACTGTATTCAAGATAAGTTCTACTGGTTCCAATAAATGATTTTATGTCAATAGAGTTTAAAATATTGTATTTTATCCTTACTCCATCCATTGCATTATCAACTCCAAGACCTTTATTTTCATATGTCCTAAAAACTAAGCCACTTCCAAATTGTTCATAGTAATTACCTACTGTTACATCTAAATTACCTAAAGAGTAAGAAGCGTAGCGGTATGCAATACTATTACCTTGAAACTCACTGTCATAATCTAATAAAGCATTTAAATAACTTTCATACCTCACTCCCGTTGAAAAATTACCTTTAGAATACATAAGATTAAAAAAGCTATTGTTTAAAATTATTTCATCTGGAGCTATTGCTCCAATTCTCGCGTCATCTTTATAGCTTTGTAAATTAAGTTGAAAATCACCATGAATTTCCCCTTCTTGGGCGTAAGAGTAACTGGAAAATAGCAATGCTATTAAGAAAAGCTTTTTCATTTAAAGTTTGAGTATCTCATCAAACAACTCATATTCATCTCCTTCAACATATCCTCTATGCTGCCATATGATTTGCTTATTTTTATCAAGCAAAAAAGTGTGAGGTACGGTACTGACTCCCATGGCTCTTTTCAAGTCTGAATTTGGGTCTATATAAATCTCATATTCCCAACCAGATGAGTTAACATATGGAGCAACTTTTGATTGTGATCTTCTATCATCTATTGAAACTGCAACTAATTTAACATTAGTTTCATCTTGCCAATCTTCATATAATTCAGCAATATTGTTTAATTCTTTAGTGCAAGGCTTACACCATGTCGCCCAAAAACTTATTACTATGGGATTACCATTATTATCAATATTTTTGAAGTTAAAACTTGAACCGTCTATTTTTTTAACATCAACATTAGGAAGATTTTTAATTTGAGCAAAAGATATAGTTGACACTAATAAAAGTAATGATATAAGTATTTTTTTCATTTTTTAAAAAAAGCCCTCTGTTTAAGTGAGGGCTTTAAAATTTACTTTGTAATAGTTATTTGCTTAATTAAAATATCTTGATCTTTTAAAATATGCGAATAGTATATTCCACTTTCTAGTGCTGATACATCTATGGTACTTGATGAAGTTGAAATAACTAGCTCTCCAATTAAATTGAATATCTCAATTCTCTCAAAATCTCCTTCAACATTTAATGTCTTAGAAGCAGGGTTTGGAAATAAATTTACATCTAATCTATTTTCATTAATGTCTGTAGAAACACAAGCCATCATACATTGAGTCATTGAAGCATATTGACCACTACCATCTCCTGGATCTTGACAATTGCCAGGGCTTACACAGTTGTAAGATGCTGGAGGAGGTGCAGATCCCATCTCAAAGAAATCTCTATCTAATGAGCCTGTAAAATTCCAATTTGCATGAATGACATTACCTACTGCATCCTTAAGCTCGTATCCACCTGGAGCATAAATTCCATCTCCATATGAATCATGAAAATATAAGGAATAGCATTCATTTGCTAAGCTAATAGTTTGAGTAGGTTGTGCCCCTTGAGAAGAGTAAGGGCCTCCTGAAGCAACAACATTTCCATAATCATCAATGATTTCCCATGTGGTTTCACTACCGTACTGATCTGTTGTTACGTCAAAAGTACAGTTACCTGATGCATGTCCAGTGCTAACCATATTAAGAGTTGTCATGTGTGAGAATGATGTGACTCCAGAATTATTTGCTGTATTTTGATCAACATTGCCATTCGGATTAGTTAGATTTACATTAACAATATTTGACGTTCCTGGTGTAAATGATACACTAGGAATAGTAACTGTTTCTGTACCTGCAGGTGCTAAATTTCCAGTCCAATTGTATGTCAAGGTAGGTCCAGAACCAATTGAATATTCAATATCAAGTGAGGTTAGGTTTTGATTTCCATAATTTCTAAATGTAACCTCTAAGTCATTTGAGTTCGAACAGACAACATCATTAGCAGTAACACTCATGAAATAAGCATCATATGAATTAGGAAAAATTATACTTGGATATAGTTCAGTACCGCTTAAAATTTCTTGTTGACCTTCGCTGACAAAAGCTACAACAGCAAGATTAACGGGGTCGACAACAGGAGATAATGGGTATCCTGTGATTTGGTTAGGAATATTCCATGTGTAAGAATTTGAATAAGTTGTACCTGGGCTAATATTCGAAATAATATCTCCCCACTGTCCGGTTAGCATGTGTCTAAGCATATGTTGGTGGTTGTAGTTGCCATTTGGAAGTATTTGAGCTGCATTAAATTGCGAGCCTCCAGTTTGAGGTCCTTCAACATTATTTTGAACAACAGCAACATTTAATCTGTTTGAACTTACAGTTTGAGCACCAGTGTAATATACTTCAACATTTACAGTCATGGTATTTGTTGACATATCAATTGAAGACTGAACTCCAACATTAACAGGTGAGGCTTGCGACATCATTTGTGTAGCAGATGATACCCATAAACTTCTTGACATTGCGGTAGCTCCTCCACTAAAAACATGTCTATTGACAGTTCCAGCTGGATATCCTGATAGTCCACTTTGACCTGCAATAGCTGCTCCAAAAGAAGTGTTAAAATCAGTTCCTGGGCCTTGTGGAGATGCATATCCACCTGTATGAATATTTATTAGAAAGACATCATTAGGATTTGCATCATGTAAGTCTTGTGCAATTCTATGACCGTCAGGGCAATATACGCATGTTATTCCAGTAAACTCTTCAAGAATAACATTCTTGTTTTCTGGAGTTGTACTTACAAATGTTTGTGAAATCGCAAAAAAAGGCAGTGCGATTAAAATAATTAGTAAATTTTTTTTCATTGTTGTTTGCTTTGTTTGTAACCTAACAAATATAATAATTTTTCATCTAAATAAATCTACAGACAACAGCATAAATTATTTATATTTGTTGTAAACATTAAAAATGAAAAAAACACTTCTATTTCTTACAGTATTATTTTTTTCTATAAGTAGTTTTTCTCAAACCCTTTTAGTCACGGGAGATACTATCAAATCAACTCAAGACCCTTGCTTTGAAACAAGTGCTTCTTTAACAATAACTAACAACTCAATTAATAGCCTAGATATACATTGTGAAAAGGTCATTATTGATACTGCATCTGGAACACAAAATTATTTCTGCTGGGGTGCAGAGTGTTATGGTCCAGCTCAGTACGTTTCATCTTCATTCAATACTTTAAATCCTGGTGAATCAGACAATATTGATTTTGGAGGCTACTATAATGCTTTTTGTTCAAATTCACCTGCAACTATTCAATACTGCTTTTATCCGGTTTCAAATCCTACTGATAGAACATGTATTAACATTACATATAACGGAAACCTTACAAATATCAGTTCACTAAAGTCTAGCTCTTTTTCTATTTTCCCTAATCCTTCTAATGAAATTATTAACATCAGTCTTGCTAAAGATGAAATAAAAGAGATAATAATTTTTAATGTCTTTGGAGAAAAAATCACTCAAAAAAATCTTACTATTGAAACTAATTTAAAAGTCGACCTTACTGATTATTCAAATGGGACTTATTTTATAGTAGCAATTAATAATGATTTAAGTAGAACAGTCAAGAAGTTCATTTTACAATAATTTTAAATATTATTTGTTTAAAACTTTTACCAAATAAATTAGGTTTTGGAAACGAATAGTTAAATTTACTTTTTAAAGCAAAATGATAAATCATATAGACGGAAAATTAGTGGATAAAACACCCACCAATGTAGTTATTGACTGTAATGGAGTAGGTTATTCTATAAATATTTCTTTACAGACATTTTCAAAAATCAATGACGAAAGATGTAAACTATTCACTCATCTTTCAGTCAAAGAAGATTCTCATACATTGTACGGATTTATAACAGAAAATGAAAGAAAGCTTTTTAGACATTTAATTAGCGTTTCTGGAGTTGGCCCCAGTACAGCACAAGTAATATTATCAACCTATAAAAGTGATGAGATCATAAATTATATTTCAGCATCTGATGTAGCTGCAATAAAAAATGTCAAGGGCATTGGATTAAAAACAGCTCAAAGAATAATAATAGATTTAAAGGACAAAGTAACAAAATCAGCCATTTCAGATGAAATTTCTTTAGACTTGAACAATACAATTCAAAATGAAGCGTTATCAGCACTGGTGGCACTTGGTTTCTCAAAGAAGATTGCTCAACAAAAAATTGATAAAGCACTAACAAATAAGCAAGGCAATTTTGATGTTGAAACTCTTGTTCGAGAATCTCTAAGCCAGATGTAATGAATTAAATGTTCAATTTTTTGAAGATAATCCAGCTAATTTCTTTTTTTTCGTTGTTTATGATTCAATCAACTTTTGCAGTTATTGATTCAACAAATAGTAGTGAACTTAACTTTCCATTTAATCAAAATCAAAGTGGTGGTTTGTTCCTAAATAAACCTTCCAACTTCAGTCAGCAAACAATATATTCTCCAAAAAATAACAACTATAGTATTACAAATAAAATTGGGACATTTAGTTTGGGGAATAGTACTTTTTTATCTTTTGAACAGTTTTGGAAGAGGGATTTGGAAGAAAAAAATAAAAATTACTGGCTTTCTAAAAAAACTAATCAGCAAAGCAAAAATATTTTTTCATCAAGATTACCAAAACTATATATACCAGGACAAACATTCGATAGGATTTTTGGAGGGAACTCGGTAGATATTAGACCTCAGGGTTCTGCTGAGTTAATTTTTGGTTTGAAAACAAATCGATTAGATAATCCTTCATTACCGGAAGAACAAAGAAAAACGACATCTTTTGATTTTCAAGAGAAAATTCAGATGAATGTCATCGGAAAAATTGGTGAAAAACTCAAATTGACTACAAATTTTAATACTGAAAGCACTTTTGATTTTGAGAATCAAATGAGGCTTGAGTACACTGGTTCAGAGGATGAAATAATTAAAAAAATTGAAGTTGGTAATGTAAGCTTACCACTTAATGGAACGTTAATTACTGGAAGTCAATCATTATTTGGGTTTAAAAGTCAGTTACAGTTTGGTAGAACAACAATTACGAGTATATTATCTCTACAAAAAAGTACAACTTCAGAGGTTGAAGTTTCTGGAGGTGCACAAACAAATGAATTTGATGTTTATGCAGATCAATACGAAGCAAATAAACATTTTTTTCTAACTCAATTTTTTAAGGAACAATATGACTTGTCTCTGAGAAATCTGCCATTTGTCAATTCTCCAATAAACATAACAAAGCTCGAGGTATGGATTACGAATAAAACAGGTACTACCAATGATACCAGAAATATAGTTGCCTTCTTAGATTTAGGTGAAACTAATAACAATATTTATAATACTTCATTTACTCAGTTTTTGGGTGGAGACTACCCTGATAACTCTACAAATAGTATGTATGACAATTTAATAAACAACTATTCAGGAATAAGAGACATCAATCAAGTTAATAATGTTCTTGGCCCTCTGGCATCGCCTCAAACCTTTTTTTTTGAAAATGGTAGGGACTATGAAAAGTTAGAAAGAGCAAGAAAATTAAATCCAAATGAATATAGTTATCATCCACAGCTTGGGTATATATCATTAAATCAGTCATTAAATAATGATGAGGTGCTCGCTGTTGCTTTTCAGTACACATTAGGTAATCAGACTTATCAAGTTGGAGAGCTCACACTAGATGGCCCCACTGCCCCAAATTCTTTAATAGTAAAACTAATCAAAGGGACAGCATTTTCACCAAACTTACCAAATTGGGATTTAATGATGAAAAATATATACTCTTTAGGGGCATATCAGATGAGCTCAAGCGATTTTGTTTTGGATGTGGTATATGAAAATACAGAGGAATCAGGTGCGATAACAAACTATATTCCTGAAGGTGTTGTTGACGGTATCCCTCTTATAAAGCTTTTAAATTTAGACGAGCTTAATCAGCAACAAGATAATCAATCAGATGGTGTTTTTGATTTTGTTGAAGGGATTACTGCTATTTCATCAAATGGAAAAATTATTTTTCCTGTCAGAGAGCCCTTTGGAAGTTATCTTGAATCAAAATTTGATAATCAAAGCATTGCTAACAAATATGTTTACAAGCAATTATATGATTCAACATTAATTATTGCACAACAATACCCAGAGCTTAATAAGTTCAGGCTAAGGGGAACATATCAAGCATCTTCGGGTTCAGAAATTAGACTTGGAGCTATGAATGTCCCCCAAGGCTCAGTAACAGTTACTGCAGGTTCTCAAAAGCTTGTTGAAAATCAAGATTACACTGTTGATTATATGATGGGAAGAGTTACAATAACTAATGAAGGAATACTAAGTTCTGGAATTCCAATCAAAATTTCACTTGAAAACAATTCAATGTTTGGGATTCAAAATAAAACTCTTGTTGGTATTCACGCTGATTATGAGGTTAATGAAGATTTTGTCCTTGGAGCAACTATGCTAAACCTAACAGAAAGGCCTCTTACAAACAAAATTAATGCAGGAGATGAACCAATTTCAAATACTATTTGGGGAATTGATGGTATTTATCAAAAAGATTCTCCTTTTTTGACTAAGCTAATTGACAATATCCCATTAATTGAAACAAAATCAAAATCAAGAATTATAGCAACAACTGAATTCGCTCATCTCATTCCTGGACATCACAGAGCTGTTGGAAAGAATGGTGTATCATATATAGACGATTTCGAGTCTAGTAGAACTTCATTGGACATAAAAAATATGGGAGCATGGCAACTTTCAAGTTATCCTTCTGATGGAAGTCAAAATACAACTTTTAAATTTCCAGAAACAGAATTTTCTGGCTTTCATGAGAATTTAAAATATGGAGCCCGAAGAGCAAAATTAGCTTGGTATACCATTGATCCACTTTTTTTTAGAAATTCAGCAATCACACCTCCTAATATCAACAAGAACATAGTATTAGAAAATGGTAACTCAATTGAGCAGCAATCATATCATTATGTTAGGGAAGTACTTGAAACAGAAGTTTTTCCAAACAAAGACCCTGAATTTGGTTCACAGATAACTAATATGCCAATCTTAGATATTGCATACTATCCGTCCAAAAGAGGTCCATATAATTATTCAGTTGACGGTTTGAACTCGCAGGGTCAGCTTGATTCTCCTAAAGATAGCTGGGGTGGAATAATGAGGAAATTAGAAACAAATGACTTTCAATCAGCAAATATTGAGTTTATTGAATTTTGGATGATGGATCCGTTTAATGAAGAAGATGGATTAGGAATAAATCACAGTGGAGGTGATATGTATATCCACCTTGGAAATATTTCAGAGGATATTTTAAAGGATGGATATAAATCATTTGAACATGGATTCCCAACCACTCAGATCGTTGAGAATGTTGATACAACTGCATGGGGAAGAGTACCGACAAATTTCTCAATTGTTGAAGCATTTGACAATGACCCTCAGTCTAGAAAATTTCAGGATATAGGCCTTGATGGATTATCAGATGATGATGAGGAACTATTTTTTGATTCAATCTACATTTCTAAACTTCAATCAACATTTGGGACAACTTCAAATGCATACTTACAAGCTCTTGAAGATCCTTCAGCTGATAATTTTCATTATTACCGAGGAACTGATTTTGATAATAGCTCCACTGAAATTCTTAATAGGTACATAGACTACAATAATCCTGATGGTAATTCAGTAACAACGGACGAATCACCTGAATCATATCCTACGGCTGCATCAAATTTGCCCAACTCAGAGGATATAAACAAAGATTATACACTTAGTGAAACGGAAAGTTACTTTCAGTATAAGATAGAACTATCACCCGAAATGAGTGTTGGTAATAATTATATTTCTGATATGTTTGAAGCGCAAGTTAAAACAGAGAATGGTAATAATAGATCTATAAAATGGTATCAATTTAGAGTTCCAGTTTATCAGCCTGATAAAATAATTGGTGGCATTCAAGATTTCAAATCTATTAGATTTATGAGAATGGCATTTACTAATTTTCAGGAACCCATAGTACTAAGATTTGCTACTTTTGACTTAGTCAGAGGAGAATGGAGAAGGTATAATTTTGATCTAACAACTCCAGGTGAATACATACCAATTGACGAAGAAGATGCAACTATTTTTGATGTTTCAGCAGTTAATATTGAAGAAAATGGCAACAGATCACCAGTAAATTACGTTCTTCCTCCAGGTATAGAACAAGAGATTGATAATACCACAACAACACTAAGACAAAAGAATGAGCAATCTTTGGTTCTTAAAGTTTGTGATTTAAGAGATGGTGATTCAAGGGCTGCATATAAAACATCAGATCTTGACGTGAGGGCATACAAGAAATTAAAAATGTTTGTTCACCTTGAGGGAGCTGAAGATAATCTTAATTACGGTGATTTGTCTTGTTTTATTAGACTTGGAACTGATTTTACATCTAACTATTATGAGTATGAAATTCCGTTGCAACCAACACCTCATTTTTCAACATCCTCAAATGAAATCTGGCCAGAGATTAATAATATTAATATAAATTTTGAGGACTTTCAAACAACTAAACAAGAAAGAAATTTTAATAATGAAAGTGTAACTCTTCCTTATGAAAAACTTTTTGGAAATGGAAAGATAACAGTAGTTGGTAATCCAAATCTGTCACAGGTTAAAACAATAATGATAGGAATACGTAACCCTAAAAAAATTAATTTTAACAGTAATGATGATGGATTGTCAAAGTGTGGTCAAATATGGGTGAATGAACTAAGATTGACAGATTTCGACGAGTATGGTGGCTGGGCAGCTAATTCAAGGTTAACTACAAAGCTAGCTGATTTTGGAAATGTGACCGCTTCTGGTAGTATAAGTACAATAGGATTTGGTTCCATTGAAAAAAAAGTAAATGAGAGACAAAAATTCAATCTCTATCAGTACGATGTTTCATCATCTTTTGATTTGGGAAAGTTTTTCCCTGAAAAGTATGGTGTTAAAATTCCTTTATATATGGGGATTTCAGAAGCATTCAAAAATCCACAATATAATCCATTAGATCCTGATATTTTATTTTCGACATCACTAAATACACTTGAGGACAAGCAAGAAAGAGATTCGCTAAAAAATATTGCACAGGATTATATAGTTAGGAAGAGTATTAATCTTACAAATGTTAGAAAAACAAAATCAATTGAGAAATCAAATAAAGCCTCTAAACCTAAAATTTATGATTTAGAGAATTTTACTGTATCATATTCTAAAAATGAAACAAAAATTAGAAATATAAATACTGAATACAACAATACTGTAAACTACAAGGGAGCCTTGACCTATAATTATAATATAAGGCCAAAAAATATAAAACCTTTTTCTTCTATTAAATCAAAATCACCCTATTTAAGAATTATTAAAGACTTTAACATCAATACTATGCCAAAATCATTTTCTTTTAGAACTGATATTGATAGAAATTATAACGAAACAAAACTTAGAAATATTAATAATTCTAACATGCTAATATTTCCGACTTACAATAAAATTTTTAGTTGGAATAGAATGTATGAGATGAAATATGACATCAGCAGAAGTTTAAAATTAGATTATGCAGTAAATGTTAAAGCCAATATTGATGAGCCAAGTGGAAGAATTAGCAGAGATGACCGTTTTTATGAAGAAAAAATTGATACAATTTGGAATAATGTTTGGAAGTTAGGAAGAACAACTAATTATAGACAAACAATGAATATTAATTATCAAGTGCCATTGAACAAGATTCCAATTACAAATTTCATGTCATTAAACACAAGATATAACTCTACTTTTAACTGGACTGCAGCGCCACTCTCTATGACAGATCTTGGAAATACAATTCAAAATTCAAGAAGCATACAGTATAATGGACAAATTAATCTTAACAACCTATACAATAAGGTTCCATATTTCAGAAAAATAAACCAAAGAAATAGTCAGAAGAAAAGAATTAAAAATTCTAATGAAGAATCTGATGAAAATAAAGACAGGTATGTAATATTTAAACACATAACCAGATTTGCTTTAGGATTAAAAAATATATCAATCAATTACAGTACTTCTCAGGGTACTTTAATACCTGGTTTCAGATATAACCCAAATTTGTTAGGCAACGAATGGAGTAATATGGCGCCAGGACTACCATTTACTTTTGGAAGTCAAAATGATATAAGAACAAATGCCTCATCAAATAACTGGATAGTTCAGAATTCAAGCCTCAATTCATTGTATAAAACTAATTCGTCTAATAATTTAAACCTAAGAGGAACATTTGAGCCATTTAATAAATTTAGAATTGAGTTAAATGCGAATAAAACAACATCATATAATCTTCAAGAATATTTTAGGTGGGATGATGAAAATAATATTTATAATTCTTTTTCTCCAACTCAAACTGGTAATTATAGTATCTCATTTATTTCATTTAGAACTGCTTTTTCTAATGATGATGAAAACTATTTGTCTTCAGTATTTTCTAACTTTAGAGGATACAGAGCAGATATAGCAAATAGACTTGCTGCTCAAAATCCCAATTTTAACGGAGGAACTGATCCTAATACAGGCTTCCCTATTGAATATCAAATTATAAATAATGATACAATAATTACAGGTGGATATGGGGCCACCTCTCAAGAGGTTATTATCCCTGCATTTCTTGCTGCATATTCAGGAAAAAGTCCCCTAAATATTGGCTTAACTTCATTTCCTGCAATACCATTACCAAACTGGAGGATAAATTATGATGGATTAATGACTATTCCATATTTAAAAAGAAGATTTAGATCAATACTTATTGCTCATGCATATAGAAGTACATACACGGTTGGATCATATTCTAGTAATTTAAACTATGTAAATGGAGATGAAGTTAATGTGAATAATTTAAGCTATCATGTTGAAAAAGAAATTGCTCAAGTGACAATCAATGAACAATTTAGTCCACTTTTTAAACTTGATCTAGTTTGGAAAAATAGTTTGTTAACCAAGATTGAGTTTAAAAGAAGTAGATTGTTGTCACTATCTCTAGTAAACAGTCAATTGACTGAAACACAAACAAAAGAGTATGTTATAAGTGCTGGATATAGAATCTCTGATCTTAACTTGAATTTTATATCATCCGGGAGAGGAAAAAAAATATCATCAGACCTCGATTTGAAGCTAGATGTTAACATTAGGAATAATAAAACAATGATTAGAAAAATTATCGAGGATGTTGAACAAATAACAATGGGTCAACAAATTGTAAGTATTAAGTTTTCAACTGATTATGTAGTTAATAGGCGGCTAAATCTTAAACTTTTTTATGATAGAGTAATTACTAATCCATTTGTCTCTACAACTTTTCCAAGTGCAATAACAAATGCTGGATTTAGTTTGAGATTTACATTAGCTGGATAAATTTGTTTTAGTGTTTTGTTTAAGATATAAAAAGTGTATTTTTGAATAAATTGTTTTATGAAATTTCCAAACGATATTAAGTACACAAAAGATCATGAATGGGTTAAAATTTCAGATGGTGTAGCATACATTGGCATTACTGAGTTTGCTCAAAGCGAGCTTGGAGATATTGTTTTTGTTGATGTTGATACTTTAAACGAAGAATTGGATCAAGAGGAAGTTTTTGGTACAATTGAGGCTGTTAAAACTGTATCAGATTTGTTTATGCCCATTTCAGGAAAAGTAGATAGTTTTAATAAAGAACTAGAAGATTCACCAGAGCTTATCAATGATGACCCATACAATAAGGGTTGGATAATTTCTGTTTCAGATTTTGATGAGACTGAATTAGAAACCTTATTAAGTGCTGATGACTATAAAAAGTTAGTTGAGTAATATGCAAAAGAAAAAAAATCCTAAAGTTAGTTTAGAAAAAAAGAGGTCTCTTTTTTTACAAATAGGGCTCATTATCTCACTGCTTGTTGTCTACATTGCTTTTGAGTGGAAAAGTTATGATAAGAGCAATTTTAACTTAGGAGAAGTAAATTTTGATGATTTGGAGGAGGAAATAATTCCAATTACAAAGCAAGAAATCAAACCTCCACCTCCGCCTCCTCCACCTCCAGAGGTAATTGAAATTGTTGAAGATGAGGTAGAAATAGAAGAGGAGCTTGAGATTGAAGATACAGAAACAGATGAAGATGAAATAGTCGAGATTGAAGAGGAGGATGATGATGAAATTTTCATTGTTGTAGAAAATATGCCACTTTTTCCGGGCTGTAGTGATGAAGGTTGTACACAATCAAACATACTGAGACATATTAGCAGGAATTTCAAATATCCTCCAATGTTAAAAGACTATGGAATTGAAGGTAGAGTAATTGCAACTTTTGTAGTTAACAAGAAGGGAAAGGCTTCTGATGTTCAAATATTAAGGGGTCTGGACAAAAAAATAGATGATGAAGTTGTAAGAGTTATAAAATCATTACCAGTTTTTACTCCAGGGAAACAGAGAAATAAGCCTGCAAGTGTTAGATATACAGTTCCAATTAACGTTCAGCTTCAGTAATATTCTAACTTAACATTTAAATTAATTTATTTCGGACTTACTGTATAGCAAACACCCTTTGTTTTATTATATTTGAATCAGTATGAATTACAAGGGAGAGTGAAAAAATTTATAGATAATACTTTTTTAAAAACAAGTCTTGAACTTGATACATCTGAGGAAGATTTGAAAGAAAAGATTCAATCTTTTATAAAGGAATCTGTACAAATGGATTTCAAGTGTGTTGTAGTTAGGCCTGAACATTTAAATCTTGCATTCAACATTAAAAGCAAATTTAAATCTTCAATTAAAATAGCAACTGTTGTAAATTTTCCTTTGGGTACTGATAGCTTTGATTCAATAACAAAGCAATTAAATAATTCAAAAGATTTTTCCGACGAAATCGATATTGTGGTTGACTACAATGCATTTAAATATAGTGACTTTAAAAGATTTGATAGCGTAATTGAATTATGTACAAGTTTTTGTTTAGAAAATGATAAAATAGTTAAGTGGATTATTGAAACTGGTGCTCTTTCAAAAAATGAGATAAAAAGTATTTGTCAGAGGATTGAAGCTATAATTTCAAGTCAATTCTCAAATCATTTATCAAAATCCTACATAAAAACATCAACAGGCTATTATTCAGGCTATGGAGCTAAGTTAGATGATATTAAGCTCATTAAAAACTCGATTAAGAAAATGAAAATTAAAGCATCCGGAGGTATAAAATCTAAAGATTTTGCTGAAAAGCTAGTTAAATTAGGCTGTGATAGAATAGGTACATCCAGCGGAAAAGATATTTTACAATGAATATTGAAAATTTAACATCTTTAGCAATATCTGCATGTATATTTGGTGGCAAAGAAATAATGTCAGTTTATAATACTGATTTTGGTTTTGAGCTAAAAAAAGATAATTCACCACTAACAATTGCTGATAAGAAATGTAATAAGAAAATTGAAGAAATTTTACATGACAGTAAAATACCTATTTTAAGTGAAGAAGGAAAGCAATTAAACTATGAGGATAGAAAAAACTGGAAGTATTTGTGGATTGTTGATCCGCTTGATGGTACTAAAGAATTCATAAAAAAAAATGGAGAGTTTACAGTTAATGTGGCTCTTGTGAAAAATAACCAACCAATTATTGGTGTTATTTATGTTCCAGCAAAGAATATTCTTTATTTCTCAAATAAAAATATAGGTTCATATAAGTCAACAATATCTATTGATGAATTTAAAGATTTAGCTTCGATTGAGGAACTAATAAGAGAATCAGAAAAACTACCTATAATTAAAAATTCCAGTAAACATGTTATAGTAGCAAGCAGATCACATATGAGTAAAGAAACAAAAGACTTTGTGGATAGGAGAAGAGAAATAAAAGAAAATATAGAAATAGTTTCTATTGGATCATCATTAAAAATATGTATGGTCGCAGAGGGCAAAGCTGATGTTTATCCAAGACTAGCACCAACTATGGAATGGGATGTTGCAGCTGGTCATTCAATTGCAAAGTATTCTGGATTTAAAATTTTAAACTATGATAATGGTACTGAGTTAACATATAACAAAGAAAACTTGCTTAATCCCTTTTTTGTTGTTGAATGATAGAAAGATTTAAAAAGTTATTTGCAGACTCTGATTTTTCAGAACTATTTAATCAAGCTGGAATATCATTGATTTTAAGGATTTGTGGTCAAGCTGCAGGCTTTGTGTTAACTTTAGTAATTGCTAGTTATTTCGGTGCCTCTGGCTTAGGGGATTATGTACTAGCAATAGCAGTATTAAGAGGTTTTAGTATAATTTCAAAGCTAGGGCTAGATATTTTTTCAGTTAGGTTTATCGCATCATTTGTCAAAAAAAAAATGTGGAAAAGTATAATCTATTTCAAAAGAAGAATAGAAATTTTATTGATTTTCACCTGCTTGCTGTGCTCATTGATAATGTATTTTTTTTCAAGCGAAATAGCAGCTCTTATAAATGCTGAAGTTTTTCACATTAAACTGAATAGTTTTCTGATTTTACCGATGACTTTTTTCATCTTGAATTATCAATGTTTAAGAGGTTTAAAAAAGATTGCACACTTTTCATTTTATTTTAGAGTTTCTCAAGCCCTATTCTCCATTATCTGCATCTTTGTTTTTGTTCAGTTTTTTAAAAATGACGATATACCAATCTTTGCTTATTTATGTAGTTTGTTAATTGTATTCATTCTATCTACATATTCTTTTAAAAAAAGCTTTCATCTCAAAAAAAATATACAGGAAAGTGAATTAGTTGAAAAATTTGAAATTTTTGATATGCTAAAAATATCTTTACCAATAATGATTGCTCAACTGGTTCAATTTATAATGGCATGGACAGATAAACTCATGCTTGGAAATATGATGGATTCTGATCAAGTAGGTATTTATTTTACAGCATTTAAATTGTCTATGCTTGCCAGCTTAAGTTTGATGGCAATTAATAGTATCGCTGGTCCAAAATTTGCTGAAATGTTTTCAAAAAACGATTTTTCGTCACTCAAAAAAGTTGTTCATCAATCAACTGAAATAATTTTTTGGACTACTATTCCATTCGTTATAGTTTTTTTCATTTTTCCTCAAAAAATAATGTTACTATTTGGCGATGAATTTAAAATCGGATCTAATGCATTAATGATCCTTTCATTAGCAAAATTGATCAGTTCATTTTCTGGATCAGTGGGAAATATTTTGCAAATGACTGGTAATCAATTTGTTTATATGATTATATTATCTATTGGAGCGCTTTGCAACGTAGTTTTGAATTACTATTTAATACCAATTTATAGTATTGAGGGAGCAGCAATCGCTAGCTTATTAAGTATGTCATTATGGAATCTTGGAATGGTTTATTTCATAAAAAAAGAATTTGGTTTTTATACTTTTTATAACCCTTTTAGATGAGTAAATGTTTACCTAATTTTTTAATTGTGGGTGCAGCTAAGTCTGGAACATCATCATTGCATAATTTTTTAAGAAAGCATCATGATGTGTTTATGCCAAATTATATTCACAATGTTAAAGTTAAGGAACCTAGGTTTTTTGTAAAAAATAGCATTGCAGGCAGGATAAACAATTATGTAGATAATTTTGAAGACTACAAGAAATTATTTAGTAAAAGTTGTGGAAAATCTGCAGTTGGCGAAGCCTCAGTTTTCTATCTTTATTTTTTTGAAGAGGCAATTAGAAACATTAAAAAATATCTTGGAAATGATATAAAAATTATAATATTATTAAGAAATCCCGTAGAAAGAGCTCTCTCAGCATATAATCATGTTAGCAGAACAAAATTAGAAAACTTATCTTTTGAAGAGGCAATTAATATTGAAGACTATAGGTTCAAAAACAATAAAAATATTACGCCAATGATTAATTATAAAAATATGGGGCTATATTATAAAATGGTAAAGGCATATATTGATAGTTTTAAAGATGTTAAAATAATTTTGTTTGAAGATTTTATTAATAACACTAATAAATCAGTAAATGATTGTTTTGATTTTTTAAAAATAAAAAACATGAAGATTCTTAAAGAGGAAAAAGTAAATGTAGGTGGTAGAAAGTGGAGTAATAATTTTTATAAAACTATTTACAACGAAAAAAAACATTATCTGACATTTTTGAAGAAAGTGTTACCCTTAAATTTTAGAAAAAAACTAAATGAGTGGTTTTACAATGAATTTACTTCGGAAAATAAAAGAATGAAAAAACAAACAAAAGAATATTTAATTAATTTTTTCAAAGAGGATATCAAAAGCTTATCTTTATTAATAAATAAAGATCTCAATCATTGGCTGAAATAAAAAATTTACCAAATTTAATCATAATAGGAGCTCCCAAGTGTGGGACAACATCACTGTTCAATTATCTTGGTCAGCATAATGATATATACTTATCTAAAATTAAAGAGCCACACTTTTTAGTCAACAAAAAAATTGGTAGAAAAAGACTAAAATCTTTAATTACAAGTTTGAAAGATTATCATAATTTATTTGATAGTGAAGATATTTATAAATATAAATTGGAGGCAAGTGCGTTGTATCTCTTTTATGCAGATGAGTTTGTCAAAAATGCAAAAAAAGTTCTTGAAAAAGATGTCAAAATTATTGTTTGTTTGAGGAACCCTGTTGAAAGATCATATTCAGCTTACAATCATTTGAAAAGATATAATATTTATGAAAACCTAACATTTGAAGATGCTCTAAAAAAAGAAAAAAATAGATTTGAGAATGACAAATTTATTTCTCCTGCTGCAAAATATTTTGAAATAGGATTATACTATCAAAAAATTAAAAAAATTCTATATAATTTTCATAAAGTAAAAATCATTATTTATGAGGAATTTGTATCTAACCCAAATAAAGTTCTAAAAGAGTGCACAGATTTTTTAGAAATAGATTCATTTAATTTTAAGACTAACAAAGTATATATGAAGGGTGGATGGAGATGGAAAAGTAAATATTTAAAACAAATTGCACGCTCTTTTAATATTCTAAGGTTATTAAATTTATTGTTAGGGCCAAAATTTGCAAAATGGGTCAAATCAATAGTTTTGGATATGTCAACATATAAGATTTCTGAAATGAATGTTAAAACCAAAAAAATATTATCAGAAAAATATAGTGAGGATATAGATAAATTATCTAAGTTATTGAATAGAGATTTAAGTATTTGGAAAAAATGAGAGCTGCTAATCTTTTTTGTATAGGATGTCCAAAATCAGGAACAACTACTCTTTTTAAAATACTTTGTCAACATAGCCAAATTCATACACCTAAATTTAAAGAGCCATTTTTTTTTAATAATTCTAACTATCAAAACGGTATCGATTGGTATGCAAATACTTACTATGATGATATAAAAAATGAGAAATGGGTATTAGACTTTACACCCAGCTATTTATACTCTGATGAGGCACTTTTTAGAATTAATGAATATTCAAAAGGAAAAGATTTAAAATTTATTGTAATGTTAAGAAATCCTGTTGAAAGAGCATATTCTCATTATCTTCATACTTTGAGAGATGGATTAGAAGACTTAGATTTTAATGATGCTATACAAGCTGAGTCTGAAAGGTTACGTAATTATGAAAATAATTTATTAAGTCAATTAAAATATTCATATATATACCAAAGTTTATACCACAAACATTTAAGTAAATACTTTGAATCTTTTGGTAGAAATAATTTTTTTGTTATCAATTACGATTCACAACTTTTAGATAAAAGTGAGTTTAAATTAATGATTAGCGACTTGCAAAATTTTTTAGAAATTAAAATAGAGAATCTAAATATTGAGATTAAAGAAAACTTTGCATCAGAAAGTAGGTTTAAAATTTTACAAACTTTAGTGAATTCAAACGGATTGCATAAAAGGCTAGCAAGATTACTGATTAAATCCAAATTAAATAGGCAAATACTAGTTAATAAATTAAGAAAACTTAATGAAAAGAAGATGGTAAAAAAAGATGTAGAAGCTGAATTTAAAAAAAATCTTTACGATAAATATTTTCATGCTGATGTGTTAAAACTCGAAAGTTTATTGAAAAAAAAACTAAACTGGAATGACTAATAAAAGCTTTGTGATTGATTCAGCTATTGTTACTCTCTTAATTTTAAGCACTGGCGGATTAATTTTTGTTTTTAACAGAAATCTAATGCATGCAATCTATTTTGGGTTCATAGCTATTGTTCTAATTACCTCAAAAGTAAGTCCAAGAAAAAACATTTTTAATGCATCTATTTATTCAATTTTAACAATACTTACGATCTATGTAGTAAATTTTGTTTTTGCTGTAAATGATCAAGCTATCGAAAAATTTTTATTTAATTTTTTGATTACTACTATTTGCATATTAGTTGCGTATCACTTTATAAATAATCGTTCAGTTGAAAGATTTTTAAGAACATTATACTTTTGTTTACAGCTGATATTTTTTCATTCATTGTTTAATTTTTTAGCTTTTTTTTTAGTAAAAAATAATTTACAAACATTAACAAGTGCTTTTCATGAGTGTCAAACATTCTTTAATATTTTTTTCTACGATATTGAGAAGAGCTCTATTTCAATTTTTAATATCGATTTTTGCAGAAATCAAGGTCTTTTTTGGGAACCAGGTATTTTACAAGCTTATTTAAACTTACTTTTTTTTCTAGAAGCATTTTACTTTAAGAAAAGAAAAGTTTTTTTGATGTTAATTGCATTTGTAGTTATTACTACATATTCTACTGCTGGTTTAACAATATTATTAATACAAAGCATCGTGTATATTTATGAAGAAGTTAAGAAGAGCAAAATTTTTGGATTTATTGCCGTACTTTTACTAGTTCCAGTAATTTTTATCTACTCAAATAACATTGAAAATAAGATTAAAGGTGATTATGAAAGTTCTTTTCAAAAAAGGTTATTTGATTTGACTCAACCCTTTTTTATAGCATTGCAAAATCCGATCACAGGAGTAGGCTTAGATGTTATTCAATTTCAAGAGGTTAGAAAAGAATTTTATTTTAATTCTAAAAGATTAAATTTTCTTCAGGATCAAATAGGAATACAGTCTAAGTCAAAAACAACAGAAAAGGGAAGCTCTAATTCTGTAATGTTCCTATTAGCAACACTTGGATTTCCTTTTACAATATTGTTACTTTATTTTGTTTTTAAGCAGAGTTTTTTTGAACAAAAAAAGATTTTATTTTTTATATTCTTTTTCTTAACAATAATGTCTCAACCATTGTTACTTAGACCGTTCTTTTTTATATTTATTATTTCAGGAATGATAAATATTTACAGTAAGTTTAGAATAAATACTGCTTTATGAAAATCTTAATTACTGGAGGAGCAGGATTTATAGGTTCTAATTTAGTTAACCTATTATCAAATTTAAATTATGAGATAACTGTGATTGACAGTTTGCTGAAGCAAGTGCATGGAAAAAACCAAAAATCTTTTTCTTATCGTCAGATTTTGGGTAAATGTAAATTTGTAAAATCAGACATAAATGACAATACAGTTTTTAAAAAATTACTTCTTGATTCTGAGGTATTAATCCATCTTGCATCGCAGACAGGTACTGGGCAATCTATGTACGAAAAAGAACTTTATGAAAAATCAAATATTCTTGGCACAGAGAATATCTACAAGTTATTAAATGAGAATAGCAATAATATTAAAAAAATAATCTTAACCTCATCAAGATCAGTCTACGGAGAAGGAGAATATGAGTATCTTGATGGATCCTCATATACCAATTCAAAATTTAAAAGGAATAAACTTGAGTTTGAAGAGGATTTTGATTTCTATTGTCATACAACAAATAAGAAATTAAGACCTATTGCAACAAAAGAAACTTCAAGATTAGCCCCCAAGTCTTATTACGCTGAAACAAAATTAAGACAAGAGCATGTTCTAAAAAAAATAAATAAAGAGCTTGGCATTAATTGCATAATATTGAGGCTGCAAAATGTCTACGGCGAGGGCCAATCATTAATTAATCCATATACTGGAATTTTATCTATATTTTCAAATAGAATCTTAACTAATTCTAACATTGAAATTTTTGAGGATGGTCAACAAACAAGAGATTTTGTACATGTCTCTGACGTTGTTTCAATAATCAAAAAAATTATTGATGATGAAGTTAAAAACAAATTACTAATTTATAATGTAGGCTCAGGCTCTAGTACAAAAATAATTGATATTGTAGAAACTCTCTATAAATACTTTAAAAAGAAAAAAAACTATATAATAAATGGTAAACACAGAAAAGGTGACATAAGACATAATTTTAGTGATATAAGCAAAATCAAAAATGACTATAAATTTTCTATTTCAGTAGATTTTAAGCAAGGGATAAATAGATATATTGATTGGGTTAAAAATCAAGATATTGTTGAAACCAATTATGAAAATACTTTAAATGAGTTGAGTCAAAAAGGTTTATTAAAATGAAAAAAATATTTTTCTTAATGTTAATTATTTTGAACACAAACTTTCTTTCTTCTCAAGAAAGAACGATAAAAAATCTTTATGGCTTTGGAACTAACACCACCTTTATGTTCAACGATATTAAAGATACAAGCTTTTTGAGTAACGTCAATATTATCTCTCCCAGGTTACTAGCATTTCCAGGGGGTTTAGGTAATTTTTATCATCTCAGTGGTATGGGTTATGGAATAAAAATAAGTGAGGTAGATTTCTTTCACAAAGGAAAGCTGCCAAAAAGAATCAGAGGAATAAATAAAATTATTGAAAAAAATAAACATAAAAATTACATATATCCTTTTATTGATTTATCAAAAAAACTCAAATCAGATGTAATAATTGATGCAAATATACTATCTGCTGAAATAGATGAAACTATTCAAATGATTAACTTGATATTAAAAAATGGAATTAATGTTAGTTCTGTCGAGATTGGAAGAGAGCTTACAAATCAAAGTTACCATGAAAATTTCGACATTTATAAGTACTTAGAAAAGTCAAAGGCTTTAACTGAAAGAATTAGAATTACTTTTCCAAATATAAAAATAGGTGTTGTTGCAGCACCCATATACAAAAGTTATGTAAAGCATGTGAACTGGAACAAACTTTTATCAAAAGAAAATTTTTATGATGCAATAGTAGTTCATACATATGCAAAGGTAACTAAAGGAAAAGATGAATATGGTAAAATGGTTACTGAATATCCCGAAGGTAAAAATATGTATCAAGCGTTTAATATCTATAAAAAAAGGTCACTTGATTTTTTTAAAGAATATCCAAAAGAAATAAATGACTATTCACAAATGTTTCAAAATAAAGATATCTGGATTACGGAATGGAATCTACAAGTTTCAAAATTAACAGGTAAGACACATATTCAATCATTATTTGTTTTTTGCTACTTAATGGAAGTTGCTTGTAATAAGGAGTTAAGAAAAATTAATTTAATGTCGTTTCATAATCTTGCTGGAAGAGATATATCTTCCTCAGTGATAATAAACAGAGAAAAAAGTAGTCTTAGCACTACGTTTGCAGCGTTTAAGTTGTTATCAGATATTTTTGTAAACGATAGAATTACTGTTGTTAGAAGAAGCTTTACAAATGAATTTTTTGAATATGAATTTCATAGTGAAAAAAATGAAAAATTTTTTGTTTGTATAAATTGGTCAGAACAAGCAAAAAAAGTAGATGTTTCCGAATATGATTACTCAAAGGTATATTACTCAGAAAATTTATATGATAACCAATACTACTCAGAAAATTTTTCAAGTAATGAAGTTAACTTAAAAGAGTTAGAAATACCAAAGTATAGTTTTTGTATTTTTAAAAGTGGAAAAAACAAATAGACCAAATTTATTTTTAGTTGGATCTCCTAAATGTGGCACAACC
>CACJWV010000005.1 GCA_902597195.1 uncultured Bacteroidota bacterium
GCAAGACAATCAATATTTTTTTTCTTTGCGTATGCTGCAGTTGCCAAAATATGATTTGAAAAAGCACCACCAAAAGTGATCAACATATTTTTTTTCTTCAATAAAGCGCGATCAACATTATGCTTGAGCTTAAATAATTTATTGCCTGAAATAAATGGGTCAATTAAATCTAATCTTTTTATAAAAACTTCAATCTCATTATTTAAATATCGCTCAGAAAAAATTTGTTGATTTAGTTTAAAATTCATGCACAAATATATGCTTGAATAATGTAAATTTGCAAATGCATAATTTTAACAACAAAAAAGCTCTGCAAAATGATGACTTTTACTACAGCACAGATGGATTCATTGTTTTCACTGAAAATTATCATCTAAAGAGAGGTTATTGTTGTAAAAACAATTGTAAACATTGTCCATATAATTACAAGAAAAATGATGAATCTAAAAGAGGAAATAAGAAAAGGAATACCTAGCACTATACCAAGTATGCCAAACTTCTTGCCTGGTGTTAGCCGCGCACCAAAGCGAAAGAAAATTTTAAATGCTAAAGAGAAAAAACTTGCTATTAGAAATGCTCTTAGATATTTTCCTTCAAGTTTTCATTCTGAACTTTCAAAAGAATTTTTAATTGAATTAGAAGAATATGGGAGAATTTACATGTATAGATTTATGCCCAATTACAAAATCCAAGCTTGCTCAATAAATGAACTGCCTTACAAAAGTAAAGAAGCCGCATCAATACAACTCATGATTCTTAATAATCTAAGTCATGAAATAGCACAACATCCATACGAACTAATTACTTACGGAGGTAACGGATCAGTATTTCAAAACTGGGCTCAATATTTAATTACAATGAAATTTCTCTCGGAAATGACTGATGAACAAACACTTGTATTGTATTCAGGACATCCAATGGGTTTATTCCCATCTTCAAAAAATGCACCCAGAGTTGTTGTTTCAAACGGAATGATGATTCCTAACTATTCAAAAAAGGATGATTTAGAAAAATTTTCTGCTTTAGGTGTTACTCAATATGGTCAAATGACTGCTGGATCATTTATGTACATTGGGCCTCAAGGAATTGTTCATGGAACTAACATAACTTTACTAAACGCAGCTAGAAAATTAGATAATAGTTGTTACGATCTTTCAGGTAAAGTTTTCGTAACAGCTGGATTAGGAGGTATGTCCGGTGCTCAACCAAAAGCATGCGTTATAGCAGGCGGAATTTGTGTTGTTGCAGAAATAAATGAAAAAGCAACAGTTAAACGTCATCAACAAAAATGGGTAGATGAAATTTACAATGACCTTAGTAAACTATTCAAAAGAGTAGAGATTGCAAGAAAAAATAAAGAATCTATTTCAATAGCATACCAAGGTAACATCGTTGATTGTTGGGAATATATAGCAGCAAATAACATTAAAATAGAGCTTGGTTCTGACCAAACCTCCTTACATAATCCATATTCTGGAGGATACTATCCAGTAGGTTTGTCATTTGACGAGTCAAATGAGATGATAAAAAATGATCCCAAGAAATTTAAATCGAAAGTCCAAGAGAGTTTAATTAGACATGTAAATGCAATAAATAAGCTAACAGATAAAGGCATGTATTTTTTTGATTATGGAAATGCTTTTCTTCTTGAATCAAAAAAAGCCGGTGCAGATATAACTAATAATGAAGATGAATTTAAATATCCCTCTTATGTTCAAGACATTATGGGACCAATGTGTTTTGACTACGGATATGGCCCTTTTAGATGGGTATGCACTTCAAATTCAAAGGAAGATTTATCGGCAACTGACGAGATTGCAATTAAGGTTCTTGAAGAAATGCTTCCAGATAGTCCAAAAGAAATAAAATTACAGCTACAAGACAATATTAATTGGATCAAAGATGCCATGAAAAATAATCTTGTTGTTGGTAGTCAAGCAAGAATTCTGTACGCGGATAGCAGCGGAAGAATTAATATTGCTAAAGCATTTAATAAGGCTATTAAAGAAGGGAGAATTAGTGGTCCCATTGTTTTAGGAAGAGATCATCATGATGTTTCAGGTGTTGATTCACCTTATAGAGAAACATCTAATATTTACGACGGATCTAAATATACTGCAGATATGGCTATACAAAACGTAATTGGTGATAGTTTCAGAGGTGCCACATGGGTGTCTATACACAATGGTGGTGGTGTTGGATGGGGTGAAGTAATTAACGGTGGTTTTGGTCTATTTATAGACGGTAGTGAAAAATCTGAAAATGACATTCAAAAAATGCTTTTCTGGGATGTTAATAACGGAATAGCTAGAAGAAATTGGGCTAGAAACAAAGAAGCAACATTTGCGATTAAAAGAGCCATGAAAAATGAACCTTTACTAAAAGTTTTAGTGCCTAATCTAGTTGATGACAAAATAATTGAAAACTTATAAAGTTTTATATCACCAATCAAAGTCTTCCCCCTCTAATATTTTCCATAAATACAAAGAAGCAATAGTTCTGTAGGGACTCCACCTTTTAGCAAGTTTATCTGCCTCATCAAAGTTTGGTCTTACCTCAAAATTGTATATAATTTTTATAGCATTCAACAGACCTATATCTTTGTTTGAGAACACATCAATTCTTCCCATAGTAAAAATTAAAAACATTTCTGCGGTCCATGTACCAATTCCCTTTATTGATGACAGAGTTTTTATAACATCATCATTTGACATTTTTTTTAGACCTACAAATGAACTATTATCAATAAATGACTGACTTAGGATTCTTAAATATTCTACTTTCTTAAAGCTCATACCGGTATTTTTTAATTTGTTCTCTGTTTGCTTTAGAACTTGTTCAGCCGAAATGTTATTATTTAATAAGTAGGCAAATCTAGAAAATGTAGCTGAGGCTGATTTTATACTTAATTGTTGAAATATTATATATCTACATAAAGAGAAAAAATAATCTTCATTGATGTTGATTTTTGGTGGTTCTATGTTTTTCACATACTTTCCAAGAATATCATCTTTCTCCAAAAATTTTATTGCATCTTTAAACGAAGTTTTATTTATCTCTAATTTCAATTGAAAAATCTGACTTTAATTTAGTTAAAATCCTATCAATACATTTATCTATTTGAAAATCTGTTAATGTTTTTTCAAGATGCTGGAAAGTAATATAAATACTATAAGATTTCTTATCATCTTTTTTGTTACTATAAACATCAAAAAGAGAAACTGAAGTAATTAATTCAATATTAAGCTCATTTATAGACTTTTCGATCTTGTCGTAGTTAATATCACTTTGAACATAAAATGATAAATCTCTTCTCACAGACGGAAATTTTGAGAAAGGAGAGAATGAAATATTATTACCTGAAACTATTTTTGATAAATTTTCTAAGTTGATGTTTGAACAAAAAACATCATTCTTAATATCAAAATTTTTATTTGTCTCAGCACTTATCTTTCCTATATCTAAAATAAATAAATCATCTTTGAAGTAAGACAAGCCATATTCAAAAAAATCTTTTTTATTGTTGATTAATTTCAAGTTGTCAATTGAAAGGCGTTGTAATAATTTATCTACGTATTCTTTTAAATCATAGAAATCATATAATTTATTTTCTTTATTCCAATTAATTTTTTCTTTAACGTTTGATAAGGAAATAATTAAATTCTCTTTTTCATTATAGTTATCATCTTCTTTGAGATATATTTTGCCAAATTCAAAAAGCCTTATGTCTTTATTGTTTCTTTTGAAATTGTATGAAATGTTACTCAAAGCAGATATGAGCATGTTAGACCGCAATGAATTTAACTCTTTGCTTTTAGGATTAATAATATTCACAATTTTAGACTCATCAGTAAACAACATGTTGATTTCTTTATTAACTAAAGAATTACTCATTGCCTCACTAAAACCATTAGAAACAAAAAAATGATTTATTTTTTTTATAAATTTTGAATCAAAATTTTGTTGTAAAGATTCTTTAAAATTGTATGAAATATTTACGGTTTCTGGATTATATGAATTGTAGCCAAAAATTCTTAAAAACTCTTCAACCAGATCGATTTCCCTATTTACGTCATACCTATAGGCTGGAACACTAACTTTTAAGTTATTGTTGATTTCTTCTAAAATTTTGATATCCAAACTTGAAAAAATATTCAAAACATCAGATTTATTCACCTTAAAACCACCGTTAATTACTTCACCCCATCCAACACCACCATTTTGCTTAAATTATCAATACTAAAATTTATTTCTTTATCAATTAGCTCTTTTGGGTAAATATCAATTATTTCAGAAATTTCTTTTGTTTCACAAATATCAGAAATTAGACTAGCTGCATATTTTAATGATTTAATTGTAATTGAAGGATCTACACCTCTTTCAAATCTAAATGATGCATCAGAACTAATAGAATGGTTTTTTGCACTTTTCCTTACTGAAATTTGGTCAAAAAGAGCTGACTCTAAAAAAATTGATTTAGTTCCAGAATTGACTGATGATTCTATTCCTCCCATCACACCCGCAATACACATGGGGTTTTTATCATTACAAATAAGTAAATCCTCGTTGTTAAGATCTCTATTGATTTCATCAAGTGTTACAATATTTTCTCCACTTCTAGCATTTCTTACAATAATTTCTTTTCCATTAATCTTATTGTAATCAAATGCATGTAAAGGTTGACCAATGTCGTGCAAAACATAATTTGTTATATCTACAACATTGTTTATCGACTTAACACCTATTGATGTTAATCTTTTCTTTAACCAGTCTGGTGACTCCTTAATTTTTAAATCTTTAATGATTAATCCCGAATATCTTAAGCAGTTATCATTTTGAATAGATACACTTAAGTCTAATTTATCTTTAAATTCAATACCACTCATTTGATTATAATCTTTTAGTAGCTGATTACTCTTTCCCGATTGAAAGTTTAAATATGCATTAATATCTCTAGCTACTCCTAGATGAGACATTGCATCACATCGATTTGGGGTAAGACCTATTTCAAAGATGTAGTCAAACTCTGATTTATAAAAATCAATAAGCCTTTTACCAATTTTAAATTTATCATCTAAAATCATGATGCCATCATCATCACTGCCTAGGTTAATTTCTTTTTCCGAGCATATCATTCCCTCCGAGACTACTCCTCTAAGTTTTGATCTTTTTATTTTAAACTTTTTATCACCATCATGTAAGGTTGTTCCAATTTTTGCAATAGGCACATTAATGTCCTTTTTTACATTAGAAGCACCGCATACGATATTCAAAATTTCTCCTCCAACATCGACTTTAGTGACCTTCAGCCTGTCTGCGTTAGGATGTTGATCGATTTCAATGATTTTTCCTATAACGATACCTTCCAAATCACCAACGATATTAGAGCTTTTAGTAATAGATTCTACCTCTAAACCTATTGAAGTTAAAATTTCAGCTAGTTCATCTGAGCTTAAGTCTAAATTTATATGTTCTTTAATCCAGGAATAAGAAATTTTCATTTAACAAAAATAATAATTAGAATTCATCAAAACTACTTTATATTTTTTTTTGCCTCTTTCAGTAACAATGCATTAAATGAGTTAGTCTTAAAATCACTTAAATCATTACTGTAGAACCTGTAAACTTCATCGTAATATAAAGGTACCAATACTGATTTTTCTTCAATAATATCATTCATTTTTTTAAAAACTTTATTTCTTTCATTCAAATCATTTAATGAAACACTTAAGTCATATAAACTATCAAATTTAGAGTCATTAAAATTAAAATAATTAGGACCATTAGGAGTCAAATTTTTGCTGTAGAATAGAGCAAAATAATTTTCAGGATCTGCGTAGTCAGCTATCCAGCTACCCCTGAAAAAATTTAGCTTATTACTAGCAACCATTTGTCTATGTACATAAGGTGGGTTTACTTCAATAGAAATATTTATACCAATTTCTGACAGTGATTTTTGTATATACTCGCAAAGACTGAGGTATGAAGAAGTAGTGTTTAATTTTATTTCCTGGCCTTGGTATTTGCTATTTTCTAAAAACTTTTTTGCTAATTCAATGTTGTAGTTATAACTTTCATATTCTTTTGCAAAGCTGTTCATACCATTAGGTACAAAACCTTTGTTAGCAGGTTGTCCAATATCTTTTCTTAAATATTTAATCATATATTCTCTATCAAAACCACAATTAATCGCTTTTCTCAAATAATTATCAATTATACTTGAATCGTTTAACAAAAATCCTAAATATTCTGTATTTAAATATGATGTTTTTTTAAGTTTAAATCTTGGTTTATATGATTCTCTGAGCTGTCTATTATCATTTAGTAGTTCATCAATGTAAGACTCATCTAGTCCTGATACGAGATCTAGATCACCTTGCAAAAATTTTAAAAAAGCTGTGTTTTTATCTTTGATGAATGAAATAGATATTCCATCTAAGTATGGTAAATTATTTTCAAAATAATTATCATTTTTTCTAAATACTAACTTGTTTCCATAATCCCATTTATGAAATTTGAATGGACCAGTGCCAATAGGATTTTTGTTAAAATTTGAATTTTCAACTACCTCATGAGGAACCACAGAGCAATATTGCATGGCGAGTATTCCAAGAAAGGGGGAAAAAGGCTCTAGCAATTTAATAATCAGTGTTGAATCATTTGTTGAATAATATTTATCAACTAAATTGAAAACCCATTTTCCAGGTGATAAGTTATTTTTATCAAGTATTCTGTCAAAGCTGTAAACAAAATCATCAGCAATGACTTTTCTATTTTCTTTTTTAAAGAACTCGCTACTATGAAAGCACACATTAGTATTTAAATTAAATCTATATTCAAGTTTATTCTCAGAAATAGACCAACTTTTGGCGACTGATGGTATAATTTGCATATTAGTATCGAAAGTTACTAGACCATTATATAGTTGAGAGACTACCCATACATGAGCCAAGTCTCTAGAATATATCGGATCCAAAGTATTTATCTCAGAAATTTCATTGTATTTAAAAACTTTCTTTTCAGATTTAACACTTAAATCATTGCATGAAAAAGAAAATAAAACAAGTAAAAAGAAAATGTATCTCATAATTTTTCTAAAGATAGCGATGTTTTTAAAAAAGTAGAACTTAATATTAGTAAGTGTTTATATTTTTGCAAAATGAAAACTGTAGCGTTTTATACATTAGGATGTAAACTAAATTTCTCAGAAACATCTACAATAAAAAGACAACTAATTGCAAGTGGATTAATTGAAAATTCTTTTGACAAGGGTGCTGATTTATTTATAATTAATACATGCTCTGTTACTGAGAATGCAAATAAAGAATGTAGAAGATTAATCAGAAAGGCAAAAAAAATATCACCTAACTCCAGAGTTATCATAACTGGCTGTTATGCACAATTAAAACCTGAATCTATTATTGAAATTGATGGTGTTGACTTAGTTATTGGCGCTAAAGAAAAGTTTAATATTTTCAAATATTTAAACAATTTTAAAAAAGGAATTCACGGATGTGAAATCAATAATCTTGATTACTTTCCATCTTTCAGTATTGAAGAAAGATCAAGATCATATGTTAAAGTTCAAGATGGCTGTAATTATCCTTGCACTTATTGTACAATACCACTAGCTAGAGGTAAAAGTAGATCTGATTTTATAAAAAATATAATATCCAAAATAGAAGATATTGGAAACAAAGGAACTAAAGAAGTTGTTTTAACTGGTGTAAATATTGGTGATTATAAAGAACCGATTAGCAACAAAAATTTCTATGATCTAATAAAGGAAATTGAAAAAGTTGATGTAATTGATAGGTTCAGAATCTCATCAATAGAACCAAACCTAATAACAGATGAAATCATTGATTTTGTCAAAAATTCAAAAAAATTTGTTCCTCATTTTCACATACCAC
Source organism: uncultured Bacteroidota bacterium (assembly GCA_902597195.1). GTDB lineage: Bacteria > Bacteroidota > Bacteroidia > Flavobacteriales > BACL11. Next base: position 7,914 of record CACJWV010000005.1, read on the forward strand.
TTCAATCTGGATCTGACAATATACTTAAATCTATGAAGAGAAGATACAACACGAGTATGTACACAAATAGAATTAAGAGAATCAAAGAAAAAATTGAAAACGTTTGTATAGGCGCTGATGTAATTGTTGGTTTTCCTAGCGAAACTGAAGAAGAATTTGAAAAAACTTTTAAGCTCATAAAAAATTTAAAACTGTCTTATCTACACGTTTTTTCATTCTCTGAAAGAGAAAATACAATTGCAACTGAAATGAAAGGTAAAATAGACAAGTTTACTATTTCTAAAAGATCAAAAAGATTAAGAATTCTTTCTGAAAAACTCAAATACTGTTATTACAGAAAATTTTCCAATTCAAAAAAGGAAATTATAGTTGAGGATAAAAATAAAAATGGTTACCAGTACGGTTTCACTGATAATTATCTCAAAGTTAGAATTCCATCGTCTAAAAAGTTTACCAATAAAAAAATCAAAGTTCAACTTGGTGAAATTAAAGAAGATTGTATTTTTGAAGGAAACCCAATTTTAGAAGATGTATCCAAATATTAGTTACTTAATAGAAGATTTAACAGGTCTTTACATACCATTACCAATACAAACATTTGGATTTTGTGTTGCTCTAGCTTTTTTATTTGGATCATATTTTATTTCTCTAGAACTTAAAAGAAAAGAAAAACTTGGGTTAATTGGTTCAACAAAAGTTGATAAAATAATAGGACAAAAGATTTCTAATCAACAAATATTAATTAGCCTACTCATTGGTTTTTTAATTGGTTATAAGCTTTTAGACGCAATAATACATTATTCGGACTTTGTGAATAATCCGCAAACATTTATTTTGTCTTCAAGAGGCTCTCTAACTGGAGGTATTTTAGGCTCTTTATTCTCCTGCTACAGAGATATAAGTAATAATAAAAAAACAAGACTTGAAAAACCAAAAAAAATAACTGTTGATGTTCACCCTCATGAACTAGTGGGGAATTTAATAATGGTTGCAGCTATTTCAGGAATAATTGGTGCTAAAATATTTCATAATCTTGAAAATATTGACGATTTCATTAAAGACCCGATAAATCAAATATTAAGTTTTAGCGGATTAACTTTCTATGGAGGTTTAATATTTGGAGTATATTTTGTTTTAAGATACGCAAAAAAATATAACCTTAATAACTTTCATTTGTTTGATGCATTTGCTCCATCATTAATTTTAGCATATGGAATTGGAAGAATGGGATGTCATCTTTCTGGAGACGGTGACTGGGGTATAGTAAATTTAAATCCAAAACCAGAGCTACTAAACTTTCTTCCAGACTGGATGTGGAGTTACAACTACCCAAATAATGTTATTAATGCAGGTATTCCAATAGAGGGATGTACTGGCAACTTCTGTATGCAATTAGCTGAACCAGTCTACCCCACTCCATTTTACGAAATCATTTTAAGCTTATTAATCTTTTCTCTACTTTGGAAATTAAGAAAAAAAATTTCCACACCTGGACTACTTTTTAGTATTTATCTTTTTTTTAACGGATTAGAGAGATTCTTTATTGAAAAAATAAGAGTAAACACAGAATACCAAATACTAGGTGGAATAACTCAAGCTGAGATAATTTCCTCAATGCTTATGTTGACATCAATTGTTCTAGCACTTCACGTAACAAGAAAAATCAATTTTTTCTACAAATAAGTAATAAAAGAAAAGTTATTAAACCGTTGATTATTAAGAGCTCGAAACCTATTGAGCTAAATCTCATTTTGATAAAGTAGCAGATAACTGGAGAAACAATGCAAATTAAAGGAACAAGCTTGTCTCTAATATTAATTTTTGTGAACATACCTAATGAATAAAGTCCAAGCAAAGGACCATATGTATAACCTGCCACAGTAAAAAGTGATTTTATTACACTTTGATCATTAATAGAGCGAAATAATAAAATAACACCTAATAAAACCAATGACAACAGTAAATGGGAGTACTTTCTAATAAAAATTTGCTTTTCAGAACTATACTTTTTGAAATCAATAATATCAACACAAAATGATGTTGTAAGAGAGGTCAGAGCAGAATCAGCTGAAGAATATGCAGCAGCAATTATTCCAATAATAAATAAAATGCCTACATACTCAGGTAGTCCCGAGTTTAAAGCAATATTAGGGAATAACATATCAGCATCAGAGGGAATAGCTAAACCAATTTCAGAAGAATAAATATAAAGTAGTGCTCCTAGAGAAAGAAAAAGCAAATCAACAACAATTAAAATCGTACTAAAAACAAACATATTTTTCTTTGCTTCACCTAAATTTTTACAACTAAGATTTTTTTGCATTTGATCTTGATCAAGTCCTGTCATAACAATTGCCATAAAAACACCAGAAAGGAATTGTTTTAAAAAATGTTTTTGATCACCAAAATCATCAAAAAAGAAAACTTTAGAATAAGACGAATTTTGTATTGTGTCAAAAACTTGAGAGAAATTTAGTCCCAAGCTTTTGGAAACAGAAATAGCAATAATTAGTACAGTAGCTAACATGAATGTAGTTTGTAAAGTATCTGTCCAAATTATTGTCTTTATTCCACTTCTGTATGTATATATCCAGATTAATGAAAGTGTAATTATGACTGTAAGAAAAAATGGAAAGTTCCAACTATCAAAAATTGCAAATTGCAAAACACTTGCTATTAAATAAAGACGAAAAGATGCACCAATAGTTCTAGAAATTAAAAAACATATTGATCCAGATTTATATGAAAATTTACCAAATCTGTCTTCTAAATAAGTATAAATACTGGTTAATCCAAGCTTGTAATATAGTGGAAGTAATAATCTAGCAATGACTTGGTACCCAAAAAAGAATCCAAAAACCATTTGCATATAGCTAAATTGACTTGACTCAACCCATCCAGGTACAGAAATAAATGTAATTCCTGAAAGTGTTGTCCCGATCATTCCATAGGCAACAATATACCAAGGTGAATTTCTATTTCCTAGAAAGAATGCTTCATTACTATCATTTCTACTAGTAAGATATGAAACAATAAAAAGAATTGTGAAATATATTAATATGCATGTTAAAATTACACTTGGATTCATTAAACAAAAATATATATTTAGAATTTTCTAATATTAATATTTAATTTTGTTTTATGAACTTCCCATCAAAACTTGTTGAAAAAGCAGCTGAGAATCTTTCTTTTTTACCCGGAATTGGAAAAAAAACAGCCTTGAGACTTGTTTTATATTTACTTAGAAACGAGAAAAAATATAGTATTGGTATTGGACAATCAATTATTGACCTTATCAACAATATCAAATTTTGTAAAAAGTGTAATTGCATTTCAGATGAAGAAATTTGTGAAATATGCAAAGATCCCAAAAGAAACAGTCATGTTATTTGTGTTGTAGAGGATGTAAGAACGATAATGGCGATTGAAGGTACAATGCAATTCAATGGACATTATCATGTTTTGGGAGGATTGATATCTCCTATGGACGGAATCGGTCCTGAAAAGCTAAAGATTCGAGAATTATTGGATAAAATTGAGAAAAAGCAAGTAACAGAAATAATTTTTGCTCTAAGCTCAACAATGGAAGGTGATACAACTAATTATTATTTATTTAAAAAACTAAATGAATTTAATATTAAAATATCATCAATTGCAAGAGGTATTTCTGTTGGAAATGAACTTGAGTACATAGATGAATTAACACTTGGAACTGCTATAACAAGTAGAGTCCCATATGAAAACTCTGTTTCTAATTAAGATTTAACCTATTTTGTTTAATTTTGCAAAAAAAATTTATGGCTAGAATTGAATTAATCATGCCTAAAATGGGCGAAAGCGTTTCCGAAGCTACAATAATTTCATGGTCAAAAAAGGTAGGTGATTTAGTAGAAATTGACGAGACAATTATTGAAATTGCTACGGACAAAGTAGATTCTGAAGTTCCATCAACTCATGAAGGAAAACTAGTTGAAATGTTATTTAAAGTCGATGATGTTGTTAATGTTGGACAAGCTTTCGCAATTCTAGAAACTACACAAGAAAGTGATTCTGATAGTCAAGTAGAAGCTGAAGAAGTCAAGGAAGACAAAGCCGTTGAGGAAATAAGTCAAAGTATTGAGCAATCAGTTGAAAAAATAGTTGAAGAAGTAAATGAAAGTAAAGCAGTTCATAGTTCTAGTGATAGGTTCTATTCACCGCTTGTAAAAAATATTGCGAAAAAAGAAAATGTTTCTCAACCCGAACTAGACTCAATTATTGGTTCAGGTAAAGAAGGTAGAGTAACCAAATCTGACATACTATCTTTTATTGAAAATAGAACTAAAACTCCTGCTGAAGAAACAACTGTTGAGCAGATAAAAGATGAACAACCCAAAATAAAAGAGGAAAATGTAAAGCATGACAAGCATCAACAGGTTCCAATTCATAATACTGGTGATGTTGAAATAATCGAAATGGATCGTATGAGGAAGCTTATATCTTCACACATGACAATGTCTAAAGCCACATCTGCTCATATCACCTCAATGGTAGAATGTGATATGACAAACATTGTCAATTGGAGAAACTCTATCAAAGAAGATTTCAAAAAAAGAGAAGGTCAAAACATAACATTTACTCCTATAATTATAGAAGCAATGGCCAAGGCAGTCAAGGATTTTCCTATGATAAACGTTTCCGTTGATGGAACAAATATTCATATTCATAAAAATGTAAATATTGGAATGGCTGCAGCTTTACCTGATGGAAATTTAATTGTACCTGTAATTAAAGAATGCCAAAACAAAAATCTCATTGGAATTACTAAGTCCGTAAATGATTTAGCAACAAGAGCTCGTTCAAGTAACTTAAACCCAGACGATATTCAAGGTGGAACAATTACCATGACTAATGTTGGAACATTTGGTAACGTTATGGGAACTCCGATTATAAACCAACCACAGGTTGCAATCATGGCTGCAGGTGCAATAAGAAAAAAACCCGCTGTTCTGGAGACAGAATATGGTGATGTAATCGCTATCAGACACATGATGTTTTTATCACTTTCATATGACCATAGAGTCGTTGACGGGGCTTTAGGTGGGCAATTTGTCAGAAAAGTTGCTGATTATTTGGAAAATTTTGATTTTAATCAAAAAATCTAGTTCGAGAACTTGCTAAAATTAAAAAGACCATTAGTTTTTTTTGACTTAGAAACAACAGGTACAAATATCAGTAAGGACAGAATCGTAGAGATTTGTATTGTTAAGCTATTTCCAAATCAAAAAAAAACAGTATCAACCTTTTTAATTAATCCGCAAATAGAAATTCCAAAAGAGGTTATAGAAATACATGGTATAACAAATGAGAAAGTTAAAAATGCTCCTTCTTTTAATGAAATTGGTAAAGAAATAAAATCACTCATTGAAAATTGTGATTTGGCAGGTTTTAATTCAAATAAATTTGATGTTCCTCTTTTAGCTGAAGAATTTCTGAGATCTGGTATAAATTTTGATTTTTCTAAGACTAAGTTCGTTGACGTCCAAAATATTTATCATAAAATGGAGAAAAGAAATCTTTCAGCTGCTTATGAATTTTATTGTGACAAAAAATTAGTAAATGCTCACTCAGCTGAGGCAGACACATTAGCAACATACGAGATATTACTCAGACAAGTTGAAATGTATGATGATTTAAAAAGTGACATAGATTTTTTATCAAAATTTTCTAATCGTAATCAAAACAATGTTGATCTAGCAGGTTTTTTAAGAAAAAATAGTGAAAATGAAGTTTATATCGGTTTTGGGAAATATAAAAACAAAACACTAGAAGAAATTTACAATTTAAATCCTGGATATTTTTCTTGGATTTTAAGATCAGAATTTCCATTATTCACAAAAAATATTATAAATGATTTTCTGAATGAAAAAAAACTCAAAAAAAAATTTGAATCCTAATGAAAATAATTTGTATTGGTAGAAATTATGTTGAACATATTAAGGAGTTAAATAACATAAAGGAAAGTAATCCATTAATATTTCTCAAGCCTGAAACTGCTATTCAACCTAAGAATCACCCTTTTTTCATTCCAGATTTTTCAGATGATATACAGTATGAATTAGAGATATTGATAAAAATATGCAAGCTTGGCAAAAATATTGAGGAGAAATTTGCATACAAATACTATAATGAAATAGGTTTAGGTATAGATTTTACTGCAAGAGATTTACAAAACAATTTAAAAACAAAAGGAAAGCCCTGGGAAATTGCGAAAGGCTTTGATGGTTCAGCTAAAATTTCCAATGAATTTATAAATAAGAACGAATTAATTTTAGATGACATAGATTTTTCTCTAAAGCTAAATAATGAAATTGTTCAGATTGGAAATTCATCTGAGATGATATTTAGCTTCGAAAAAATAATTTCTTATGTATCAAAGTTTTTTACTCTTAAAATAGGCGATATAATTTTTACTGGAACTCCAGCTGGCGTAGGTAGAATTAAGAAAAATGATTTTCTTGAGGGGTTTTTAAACAGAAAAAAAATACTGGAAGTAAAAATTAAATAAATTTCATATTGTAGTCAACCTCAATATCACCATTTTTTATTTTGTTAAGCTTACTTTTCAAAAGTTTCTTTTTTAATGTAGACACTCTATCAGTAAATAATACACCCATTAGATGATCATATTCATGTTGTATAACTCTTGAATTTATTCCTTCATATTTCTCAGTATGCTCATTAAAATTTTTATCAAAGTATCTAATTTTTATCTGGTCCTTTCTAATAACATCTTCTCTTAGACCAGGAATGCTCAAACAACCTTCATTAAAACTCTCATCTTTACCACTATAATCAATAATTTTAGGATTAATAAATTCTTTTTTTAGAGGTATTAAATTGTTTTCATCATCACAAAAAGGAGTTGTATCAATTATGAAAATTGATAAATCTAGTCCTACTTGAGGTGCTGCTAAGCCGACACCTTGAGCATTGTACATTGTCTCATACATATTTTTTAAAATGTCCTCAATGGGCTGATTTTCTTGTACTGGACTACATTTGCATCTTAAAATGGAATTACCAAAAGAAACAATCGGCAAAATCATTATAGTATTTTTTCAATAATTTGATCAATTGAAATACCCTCTGACTCGGCTTTATAATTTTTTATTACTCTGTGTCTTAAAATAGGTTTCGAAACTGCTTTAACATCCTCAATATCAGGCGAATATTTACCATTTATAAGAGCATGACACTTGGATGCTAAAATAATGTTCTTTGAAGCTCTTGGACCAGCTCCCCAATCTACATAATTAGTAACAAATTCATTCATTTTTAATTTAGGTCTTGTGCTAGAAACCAAGTTTACTGCATACCTTACTACGTTATCAGGTACAGGCAATTTTGATACAATTTTTTGATAATTAATTATTTCTGTTCCAGATAAAATCGGATTTACTTTTAACAAACTATTGTTTTGATCATTTTTAACAACCAATATTTCCTCTTCTATACTTGGATAGTCAAGAATAATGTTAAACATAAATCTATCAAGCTGTGCCTCAGGTAGCGGATATGTTCCCTCTTGTTCAATTGGATTTTGTGTTGCTAAAACAAAAAAAGGTTTTTCAAGTATATATTTATTACCTGCATTTGTAATTGAGCGTTCCTCCATAGCTTCTAAAAGTGCTGATTGAGTTTTTGGTGGAGTTCGATTAATTTCATCAGCAAGAATTAAATTTCCAAATAGCGGGCCTTTAATGAATTTAAAATCTTTATTTTCATCAAGAACCTCAGTTCCAACGATATCAGAGGGCATAAGATCTGGAGTAAATTGAATTCTTTTAAAATCAAGACCTAGCGATTTAGAAATTGTTCTCACTAGTAATGTTTTAGCAAGCCCAGGAACACCTTCAATTATGCAATGTCCATTGCAGAATATTGATATTAATAATTGTTTTATGATTTCATCCTGTCCTACAATAACTTTTTTTATTTCGTTAGAAAAAAGTTCATAATCTCTAATAAAATCTTTTGTTAAATCAATATCACTTTTTTTATTTTCTACCATTTGTAACTCGATTTACAGTTTTTATCTATTTCTTTTAATTCTACGTAAGTATTTTTAATTCTTTTTTCTATCCACTCATCTAACTTTTCTTGTTTTTTAAAGTTTAATGCTTGAGTTTGGAAAAAATCATAGTCTAAATCTAAATTTGCAGTATGGGAACTTATCTTTTCAACTACATTTAAAATTCTGTATATGGAACCCTCGTTAGACTCAACCTTAACTGGCTTTGTAAAATCATCCTCATTTAGTCCTTCAATTAAGTATTTTATTGATGAACCAAGCTCTGCAATTGTATATGTAGAAGAACCATTTGAAGGATTTATGAGTAATCCGTTATTATTTTTAGTATCATCATCTGAATAGCTTTTGATTGCTTGTGAAAAACTAATTTCATTATTTTTTATTTTGTTGTATATGCTGTCTATTCTTAATCTGGCATTTTGTAATGACGTAGAGGAATATTTTGGTTTAAGCAAAATATGTCTAACATTCACTTGATCTCCTCTTCTTTCTATAAGTTGAATTATATGATATCCAAAATTAGTTTTTACTATTTCTGAAACTTCACCTTTTTTTAATCTAAAAGCAACTTTTTCAAATTCAGGCACGAATGTACCTCTTGAAACAAAACCAATTTCACCACCGTTATTTGCTGAGCCAGGATCATCAGAGTAGAGAGCTGCAAGAACCTTAAAATCTTCACCATTTAAAACTCTTTTTCTAAAAGCATTTAATCTATCTGTTAATTTATTTATTTGATCCTCAGACATTTTTGGCTTTACAATAATCTGAGACAGTTTGTACCTGTCTTCTATTAATGGTAGTTCTGATTTGTCCATTTTTTCATAAAACTCATTAACATCAAAAGGAGTAATCTTTACGTCTTTAGTAATGCTTGATTGCATCCTCTGAATTAAAAATTGGTCTTCAACTAGTTCTGATAGGACTTTCTTAATTTGGTAAATATCTTTTTCAAAATATTGCTCAACTTTTTCAATACTACCAATTTGATCAACATAATAGTTAACTCTAGTTTCAACCTCTTGTTCTATTTCTTCTTTAGTGACAGAAATACTATCCTGTTTACATGAAAAAATCAATAGCTTTTGTGTCATCAAATCTTCTAAAATTTCACATCTAAGCTCTTCACTGCTAGTAACTCCTTGCGAAATGTATTGTAAATACTGATTTTCTACTTCAGAGCGAAGAACAATTTCATCTCCAATAATCGCAATAATCTTGTCTATTTCTTGAGCATTAATTATCATTGAACAAGTTGCAATTATTATTATTAAAAAAAATCTTTTCATCTGTTAATCTTTAATTTATTATCAGTAATAGCTTGCATGTATAACTGATTATCAAGCTCATTCAAATATCTTAATTTATTTTCATTGACTATAGTAGATCTAATATTTTCTTTGACTAGAGTTATGGGGGACAATTCACCTATTCTTTTCTTCTCAAAAATTTTAAGAAAGTAAAAATTTTCTTCATCTTCAAAAATATTGTTCTTAATATTAGTTAAATACCTTCTTTCTTTAACAATATCATTTGGTAAATATTGTAGAATTTCGTTAAAATACACCCATGTTGTATCAAATAGATAAAATTTATCAGCAAATTGATTACAATACTCACTAACAAAATCAAAATCTGAATTATCAAAAAAAACTGTTCTTAATTTTTCTAAGTTCGGTGCACTTTTTTTTAACGAAACAAAATTTATTTTTACAATTTCATTTTTTAGAACAAAATTTTCTTTGTTTTTGATATAATATTCTAAAATTTTATTAGCACTAACATTCGTGTCGATTTTCTGACTTATTAATTCCTTCTGATATTTATGTATCAGTAGTCTATTGTAATAATCTTGTGTTTTTCTATCTATTTGTTTTTGTTTCGACGGTAAGTTTATTTTAGCATTGTTTAGCAGCAGAGTTTCTTTTATCCATAAACCAATGTAATTTTCAATAAAATAATTTGTGTCAACCTCATTTTCAGGTAACTCATTAATTATTTCATCATAATATAGTTTTTGATCATATAGTTCAACAATTGGTTCGCTTTGAAATCTGTTTTTGCAAGATAACAAGGCTAGAACGAATAAGAAGTGTAGATATCTCAATTATTTATTAATTATTGAGTATAGAACATCATAGTTTACAGAGTATTTATATTTCTGCCTTAAATCTTTAATCCAGTTTTTATCTAACTCATTTTGATATTCTGAGATGACCTTTCCTTTAACCTCACTCAATGATTTGGTTGAGGGAGGTAGTATTGATTCAATATGAACTAATATAATTTGATTTTTTTCGGATTTAATATCATTAGAAATACCTTTTTTCCATTTTAAACTATCTAAAATCTTATTTTCTCCTTTTTCAAACTTTCCAGATTCTATTTTTAAGTTTAAGGAGTTGTCTTTATTAATTTTTTTTATGATATCAGAATTCTCTATTTGATTTCTTTGCTTTCTGTAAATAGCTTTTCTTACTTGTTTTGCAATTGCTAGGTTTGAACAAGTATAAATTGATGCCTCTACTCGCTCATTCCATAAATATTCATTCTTTTTAGACTCATAGAAACTATTTAAACCTATAGTATCTTCCACAGCTTTACCCCAAACCAATTTATTGGTGAGATCAAATAATAGTATACCGTCCCTGTACTCTTTAAGTAATGCTTTGTATTCAGGATATTTCTTTGATAAATTACTTTCCTCAACCTCAAGCAATTTAAGATTTATAAAATCCTCATATAAATCATCAATAATAGAACCCTTTTCTTGATTATCTACTAAATACTTAACAAAATCTTGCTGGTTAATTTTCAAATTATCAATCATAAACAAAGTAAAAATTAATCCCTTTGCATTTTTTCCATCCCAATTTCCTTCATAAACACTTTTCTCACCATACCCCTTAATTTGTTTAATTCTTTTGCTTATTCTAACAATGTTGTAATCCTTTCTTAGCTTCTTAAACAAACTTTCTTGACTAAGATTTGCTCGTGAATCTCTTTCAATTTTTCTTTTTAAGTCGGACTTAAGCTCATCAAAAGGTAGGATAGGTTTTTTGCTAATTAATTTAACTATATGCCAGCCAAAATCTGATTCAAATGGCTTAGAGTAATCGTTTATTTTCTTTAAGTCAAATGAGGCATCTTCAAAAACTGGAACCATTTTACCGACACCAAATGGAGGTAATTTACCACCCTTTACTGCACTAGATTTATCTTCTGAGAACCTTTCTGCTAAATCTTCAAATTCTTGACCCTCATTTAATTTTTCATATACATCGAAAATTTTCGTCTTAGCAGTTTGATTTTTCTCTTTGTTTCCTTGTTGTGTTTTGAACATTATATGAGAGACTTGAACTTCACCAAGTGCATTCCTCTTGTCATTTAATTTTATAAGATGTAAACCGTACTTTGTTCTAACTGGACCACAGATTTGTCCAACTTCACAATTGTAAGCAGCTGATTCAAATGGGTATACCATCATAAAACTCGTAAAATATCCTAGATTCCCTTGGTTAATTTTTGAAGATCTATCATCAGAGTCCATAATAGCTGCTCTTTCAAAGGTAATTTTACCGCTTAAAATTTCATCTCTAATTGAGTTTATCTTGTCAAAAGCTTCCTTTTCTGTCCTTTTGGTTGAACTATTCTCAAATGCTACGAGTATATGGCTTACATTTAAATCATATTTTGTTCTTTCATATGCTTCGTTCAGAAGGCTCTCCTCAAATTCTTTGTCTTTTAAATAAGGTTTAGAAAGTTGTTTTCTGTAACCTTCTAGCTCATTGACGAAAGTAGATAAGGTATCCATTCCAAGAGATTCAGCTTCTTTAACTTTTAATTTAAAGTTAATAAAGAGTTCCATATACTCATCAAGATACTCTTTGGTGAAGGATTCTAAATCGTTGTTTTTGAAAAATATATTTTCAAATTCTTTTAAGGATACATTTTCATCACCAATTGTTAAAACATTTTCACTGGCAAATGATTTGAAACTAAAAGAAATAAGTAATAGTAAGATTATTTTTTTCATATTTTATTTTCTACTGTAATTTGGTGCTTCCTTAGTAATTGTAACATTGTGAGGATGACTTTCAGTCATTCCTGAGGAACTTATCTTTGTAAAATAAGATTTCTGTAAGTCAATAATATCTTTTGAACCAGTATATCCCATACCTGCTCTTATACCACCCAAAATTTGATGAACAACTTCTGAAAGGGTTCCTTTATAAGCAACTCGACCAACAATTCCTTCTGGAACTAGCTTTTTATTATCACTTTGATCAGCCTGAAAGTATCGGTCTTTAGATCCACTTTCCATAGCATCAATTGATCCCATTCCTCTGTAGCTTTTAAACTTTCTACCTTCAAAAATTATTGTTTTTCCTGGTCCCTCTTCAACTCCAGCAAACATTGAGCCAAGCATAACTGAACTTGCACCCGCTACTAAAGCTTTTACTATGTCGCCAGAATATCTGATTCCTCCATCAGCAATTACAGGAACATTTGATTTTTTTGCAACTTCTGCAACATTTAATATTGCAGTCAGTTGCGGAACGCCTATACCAGCAATAATTCTAGTTGTGCAAATAGAACCTGGTCCAATACCTACCTTTATTGCATCCGCACCATTTTTTATTAAGAGTTTTGCTGCATCAGCTGTCGCGACATTACCTACTACAAAATCTAAATTTGAAAATTTCTTTTTTAATTTTTTCAAAACTTCCACTACGTTCTTAGAGTGTCCATGGGCAGTGTCAATGACAATTGCATCAACTGATGCTTGATTTAAAGCTGAAACTCTATCTAAAACATCATTTGTGATGCCAACAGCAGCAGCTACTCTTAATCTTCCTAGTGAATCTTTACAAGAGTTTGGCATCATTTTATTTTTAGTAATGTCTTTAAATGTAATCAAACCAACTAATTTATAATCATCATCAACAACTGGTAGTTTCTCAATCTTGTTGACTTTAAGAATTTTTTCAGCATTTTCTAGGTCCTTTAACTTTGTAGTAATTAGATTTTCACTGGTCATTACTTCCTTGACTGGTATATCATTCTTTTTTTGAAATCTAAGATCTCTGTTAGTAACGATTCCTAAGAGATTTTGTCTTTCATTGACAATTGGTATTCCACCAATTCTGTGTTCTTTCATTAGATCTAGAGCATCACCAACAGTTGAGTCAATTGACAAAGTAACAGGATCTTGTATCATACCGCTCTCTGATCTTTTTACCTTTCTAACTTCTGAGGCTTGCTGAGCTATTGACATATTTTTGTGAAGAACACCTATTCCTCCCTCTCTAGCTAAAGAAATTGCCATTTTGGACTCTGTGACAGTGTCCATAGCAGCACTTAAAATGGGTATATTAATTTTGATATTCTTTGAGAAATACGTAGTGATATTTGTTTCACTAGGCATTAGCTCAGAGTATGAAGGTATGACCAAAACATCATCAAAGGTTAACCCATTTTGCAATATTTTTTTATTTTCTATCATAAATAGGAAGGCAAAATTACTAAATAAAATCTTTCTTAAAGATGTGAGTAAAAAATATTATTTGATAACGTTGACTGGACCTGTTTTATTGATAAGATTACCAACACCATTTATGTACTTCAAAATGTAAACATAAGTACCATTTTGAACAAGATTTCCTTGGTAAGAGCCATCCCATCCTTTTTTAGGGTCATTTGTCTCAAATAGAAGATTTCCAGAGCGATCAAAAATTGAGAATGAATAACCTTCATCTGAAACAAAATAAGTAACAGGAATATATAGTTCGTTGTGTTCATCTCTGTTAGGAGTAAAACTATTAGGGAGAAAAATTATAGGTGTTTGTGATACACAGCTAACATTTGAATATGAACCATTATTTGTTGGGCCATAAATATTGTTTAGGCCTTCACTAGCTTTAATATAATAACAAAACCTGCCATTTCCTCCTTCACCAAAATCAGTAACTACGTCATTGTATTTTAAACTCTCACTTGGGTTATTGATTCTATCAAAGGTGTAAATAGGTAAAATCACAAAAGGTTGCCTATTTGCAGATCTATAAAGTTCATATTTTTCCACATCACCAAGCCAGTTTCTATATTCATTAAAAGTGATAGTATTTATGTATTCATCACTTGAAAAATTTTCTAACTCATCCTCTAAATTAATTTGTGTATTCAACAGCATAGTAGTTCCGATTGATGTATCATTACTTGATAGACCAGTACTTTGATCAAGAACTGATCCAGTTGGAATAGTTACTCCACAAGGATCAACAGGAAAAATTAAATAATCGTATGATTTTTCAGATGTAAGTGCAGTATTGTCAGTATAGAAAATATTTTCCTGACCATCATAAGGGATTTCACCTATTTTATTGAAATTGTTCATATTTGCTACTGACCTATAAACATCATAATAGTCAACAACTCCAGTAATATCAACAATGCATGAAATATCGACATAACCATTATCAATATTTACAGATGCATATTCTATGTAATTATAATCTGGCTTTTTAGATAGATTTGGCGTTGTGGTAATTTTATTTGATAATGCTTGAAAGGAACTGTCTGAATTATAAGCTCGTATAATAATTTCGTAGTTAAATTTATCGATAATATTATTGTAAACGTATGTTGTACTATTAACTAAAATACTTTCATTTGTTACATTTCCTGTTGGACTTGTTTTTATAATATCAACGACGTATTCACCTACTCCACCAGACCAATTAATATAGCTGTTCCAATCAAGTGTAAGGTTTTGTTGACAAGTATCAAGTACTATATCTAGGTGAATTGAATTGTGCTCTAATGAGTAATCACTAGCATTTTCACAGCTGTCCAGTGCTCTAATTAAAAATGTTTCATGTTTATCTCCAGCATTGGATTGAAGATAAGTATAAGAATTAGTAAATACTGTATCTAGTGTTCTTTGAGATCCATCATCATCTTTGATGTAAACAATATACATATCAGCTCCAATAGTTGGAGTCCAAGTAATTATTGATTTATCATTATTGTCAACTGAAACATCAGAAATTATTGGCTCAGCTGGTGAAAGAGTATCATTTAAATTTATTGACGAGTAAGAAGACTTTGAGCTACATCCAGATAAATCTTCCAAATGTATTTGAAAAGTAGGATCATAATTACAAATAGGAACAATAAAATCAGCATCATATGAAAAAGAGAGTGTTGAGGTTGAATCAATAATTTGTTGTGAGCTAATATTGTCTCTTTTCATATAAACGTCAAAAAGAGTATCTGATGTTAAAATTAGCGGATCATGATTTTTATTCCACGAAAGAACTGCAGTTGTATTTTCGTTAATTGCAGCGGTATTTAACAAAATACTAGTAAGTGTATCAGATTGAAGCTGACCTGTTGAGATACCACAACTTTGATCCGTAGCTAAGTAATATTGATATTCTGCAGTGTTGCCATTTACACTGGGGTCACTATCAATAAAAGAGGTTGATGGAAAAAATACACTGTCAATGAGTTGAAAATTACTAGATGTTGATGATTTTCTGTAGACAAAATAAGGTTCGTTTGTTGGAGGTGCCCCTGGAGCATATTGCCAGTTTAATTCAACGTTACCATTCTCAAGAACTGAGATACATCTTAAATCAGGAATTGGCGGAACAACATTTATAGTTATAGTAGCAATTGTTATACCAAATGCAGGACAAAAATCATCATGAACCTTAACTAAAAAAGTAAATGTACTTGTTGTAGCTCCACATCCAAGTATAGCATTAATATGATTACAAGATGTTTGCCACTCAAATACACCGTTAACAACTCCAGGTGATGAGAATGGTGGTGTAAGACCAGCCCCATTATTAAATGTAGCGCAAGGTGGATTGTTACAGCTATTAGTATTTATAAAATTATCAGAAAACTGTCCACCAGAGACTTCCATTGTCAAATCCTGTGCAATTGAGCCAGGATATTGATCGGAATCTTGACCAGTAATGTTAAAATTAACCAAAGTTCCTGCATAAACTGTGGTTTCATAGCTAGGAAGTGAAGTAATTGGATCAACAAATGGTCTGTCGATATTAGGTGGGTTATTTAAATTACCACTACCGGGCATTGTTGGACATGAAATTAGTACAACTTGTACTTCTCTGTATACCTCAGCAACTAATTGTCCACATTTATATGCTTGAACTTTAACACATGTAACAAAGAAACCTGCAGTGTTTGCATCATATGTTATTTCACCAGAGTTAGGGTCCAACAAAGGAGCTCCAGGCAGAGGATTAGTCACTCCATAGGGAGCCTGAAATGCAAGTTCTGATGGGTTTGCGCCAGCTGTTCCAACTGGCTGTGGATTGAAAACACTACCAATCATTAAATCATCATCAAGAGGATAGGCCCAATCATACACTAAATTATCAAGTTCTGGGTCTGAGGCGTTATGGTTATATGAAAAAGGAAATCCAGTACATAGTATTGTTTTTGGCTGCTCTTTGAAATTTGGAGATGAATCAAAACATGGATCAGCAGGCACTGGAACCCCTGTAACTGGATCGTTATACGGATACATAGAGGCTCTCAAAGTAAATCCTTCTTGAGATGAGGCCATATTTACAATTGCTGCATTTCTACAACAATTATTCCAAGTAAAATGCCATCCATCAGCTGGAGGGATTCCTGGTAGTTGAGTTGGTGGTGTTTCAAATACATATTCTTCTACTGCGCCAAGATCCCCGTTTGCGCAACTATATTGCTGATTACCACTGTTGATTGGATCACACAATGGAGAAACGTCCTGCTGAGAGATAAAATTTGCCGTGATTGTTGAAACTGTGGGATGTCCCCAAACATTAATGGTTTGCGCAAAAGTTGAAACAGTTATTCCAGCGCAATCTCTATATACTTTAAGAGTAAATACATAACTACCAGCATTGGGTCCAGTTTTAAGACATTGCCAAGTAATTTCTCCTCCCATTAGGTGTGAAGAATAACTTTTTTTTGTTAGAAAACTGAAAAACAATAAAACTGAAATGAAAAAAAACTTTTTCAACATAAAACAAATTTACAATTTTTAAAATTACATTTTGTGCAATAAAAAATCAATTCAATCATCTTTAAATTATTATAAAGTATATAATACAAAATGCTACTAGAAAAACAATACCACTATAGCTCAATACATTTAAATATCTTGAAGGTTTAAATTTTTGACTTACAAACTTCGAATTGATAAGGTAATGATTTAAAATGGCACAAAAAGGGGCAATAATAAAAGAAATTGTTGTTGCTAAATCAATTAACTTTTTAAAGTCGTTCATAAAGTTAAAGATTATGATTATTGGTAGAAAGCATGAAACTAATAACCAACCAAAATAGCACCTATCACTATTAACATTTATCAAATTCTTTAAAGTTAATGACATACTTCTTGAGTATCCGTCAATAACAGAAACAGTTGTGCTAAACATTACAGAAAATGCACATATTGAAATTAATAAATAACTCCAATTACCAAGTGTGCTTGTGTATAGTGATATTAGCTTGTTGGCAAAAAGAGATGAAGAATTAGGGATCTCCTCTCCACTTCCAAACATTAAATAGCACCCTAATGTTAAGAAAAATAATGAAAGTATTATTGTAATAAAATATCCAAATCTAAAATCAAACATTATTTCTCTAAAAGAATTTTTCGAAACCTTTAATTTTTCAATTGTCCAAATACTGTTCCACGTTGAAAGGTCAACAGCAGTTGGCATCCACCCCATTAAGGCAATAATAAATAAAATGCTTTTTTTGTCGCTGAGAACTGGTCTAATAAAATTATCTGAGACCTCTGTTGGTCCGTTTATAACACAAACAATAAATGCTGATAAGGTACTCAAAAGCAAAATAGATGATATTAATTTAATAATGTCCTCCAAAATGACATATCTCCCAAAAAAAAGAATCAAAAAACAAACAACAAATAATAAAATTGTGACCATCCTTAAATCAGTATAGCCAGTTATTTGAGAAATCAGTCCTGAGCAAACAAATCCAACAGCAGCAATTACAGTGAACATACTTAAAATAGTTATCATCAGATATGAAATCAATACCCACTTACCTATTCTAGAATAGCCTTCAATGAGACTCTCCTTAGTTGCATAAGCATATCTTGTTCCAAACTCAAAAAAAGGATATTTAAAAATATTTGCCATCAAAATGAAGATAATCAAAGTAAATCCATACTCTGCTCCTGCTCTAGTAGACTGCACTAAATGTGAGACACCAATTGCCGTACTAGCAAAAATGATTCCAGGTCCAAATTTTTGTAATTTTTTTCTAAATCTATTGACCAAAATCTTGATTTACTTTTAGTAATTGGGATTTATAGTCAATCATAATCGATTCAATTATTTCTTTTGCTGATAATATATTTTCTATTGAGCAAGAAACTTGACCAATTTCAAGCTCACCATTAGCTAAATCTCCATCAAAAATTCCTTTTTTAGCTCTGCCCTTTCCTAAATATTCTTTAATCTCATCTGTAGATTTTTTTTGATTATACATTCTTGCAATATTATCGTAAAATTCATTTTTAATTAGTCTTACTGGTGTAATATCTTTCATAGTTAAAATAGTATCACCTTCACTGGCTTCAATAACTTGATTTTTAAAATTGATATGTGCAGAAGATTCTTTTGAAACTGCAAATCTAGAGCCAATTTGAACACCATCAGCACCTAATGATAAAGCTGCTAGCATTGATTTTCCACAAGAAATTCCACCTGCTGCAATTATTGGAATATCAATTTTTTTTGAAATCAACGGAACTAAGCACATAGTAGTTGTTTCATTTTTACCATTGTGGCCTCCTGCTTCAAAACCTTCAACAACAATTGCATCAACTCCAGAATCTAAAGATTTTTGAGCAAACTTCAAGTTTGATACGACATGAACAACTGTAATTCCGTGTGACTTTAACAAATGAGTGTATTTGTTAGGATTTCCAGCTGAAGTGAAGACAATTTTTACATCATTGTCTATAACTTTTTGAATATGAGTTTCGACATGAGGATACAATAAAGGAATATTTACTCCAAATGGACTATTTGTAGCTTTTTTGCATTTTAAAATATGTTCTTCTAATACATCAGAATACATTGATCCTGATCCAATTAGGCCGAGTCCACCAGCATTACTAACAGCAGCACAAAGTTTCCATCCACTGCACCAAACCATACCTCCTTGAATTATAGGATATTTTATTCCAAAAAGCTGATTAACTCTGTTCATAATAATTTATCTTTGTTATATCTACTAAAGTAAAAAATTAAATCAGTTGAAAAATGAATCTAGACAAAGAAATATTTAATCTAATAGAAAAAGAAAATAAAAGACAAATTAACGGAGTTGAACTCATAGCCTCTGAAAACTTCGTTAGTGAACAAGTGAAACAAGCAGTGGGCTCTTGTTTAACAAATAAATATGCAGAAGGTTATCCTGGCAAAAGATACTATGGAGGATGTGAAATCGTTGATGAAGTTGAGACGCTAGCAATTGAAAGAGCAAAAAAACTTTTTGGAGTTGAATACGTTAATGTTCAACCACACTCTGGCTCACAAGCAAATGCCGCAGTAATGTTAGCTTGTTTGAATGCTGGCGATAAAATTTTAGGCTTTGATTTAAGTCATGGGGGTCATTTGACACATGGATCACCAGTAAACTTTTCTGGGATACTGTACAATGCTATTTTTTATGGGCTCAACAAAGAGGGCAATTTAGATTACGACAATATTGAGAATATTGCTCTAAAAGAGAAACCTAAGATGATAATTTGTGGAGCATCAGCTTACACAAAGGATTGGAATTATGAAAGACTCAGAAATATTGCAAATAAAATTGGAGCAATATTATTAGCTGACATTTCTCACCCGTCAGGACTAATTGCCTCAAAACTATTAAATGACCCAGCGAAATTCTGTCATATAATAACAACTACAACTCACAAAACACTTCGTGGTCCTCGAGGAGGGATGATTATGATAGGCAAGGATTTTGAAAATCCGTTTAATCAAAAGTTTAAAAGTGGTAAGCTAAAATCAATGTCAACATTACTAAATTCTGCAGTATTTCCTGGAAGTCAGGGAGGTCCCCTTGAGCACGTAATTGCAGGTAAAGCTGTAGCTTTCAAAGAAGCTCTTGACACAAGATTTGTAGATTATTCAAAACAAGTCATAGCAAATGCAAAAACAATGGTCAGTGAATTTATTAAACTGGATTATAATGTAGTCTCAGGAGAAACGATGAACCATTGTATGCTAATTGATTTAAGGTCAAAAAATATTAATGGGAAAACTGCTGAGGATATTTTACAAGTTGGCGATATAACAGTCAATAAAAACATGGTTCCATTTGATACAGAATCACCTTTCATAACATCGGGAATTAGAATAGGAACACCAGCTATAACAACAAGAGGTCTAAATGAAAATGATTGTAAAAAAATTGTTCAATTCATTGACGAAATATTAACTAATGTCAACAATTTAGACAGAGTTAATGAAATTAAAATTGATGTCAATAATTATATGAGAAAATTCCCTATGTTTAAGGTTTAGCATGCAAAAGGAAAAAAAAGTACAATTTTTAAAAGATCCACACAATAGCTACAGATCTCTTGTCAGGTCGTTTGGAAATAATTTTACCAAAAATCAAAGAAGAGATATTAGAAAAGCTTTTGTTTATGCATCTGAGGCACATAATGGCATTAAAAGAAAGTCTGGAGAGCCATATATACTTCACCCCCTAGCTGTTGCAAGAATTGTTAGTAAAGAAATGGGACTGGATTCAGTATCAATAATTGGTGCATTACTACACGATGTTGTTGAAGATACAGAGTTCACAGTTAAGGATATTGAAAAAGAATTTGGCAAAAAAGTAGCCAAAATAATTGATGGCTTAACAAAAATTGCTGAAGTTTTTGATCAAAACGTTTCTCTTCAGCAGGAGAATTTTAGAAAGATGCTACTTACTTTATCAGATGACATAAGAGTAATACTCATAAAAATTGCTGATCGGCTACACAATATGAGAACATTATCTTCAATGTCTAAGAAAAAACAATTGAAAATCTCATCAGAAACACTTTTCCTGTACGCACCACTTGCACACAGACTTGGTCTCTATTCTATTAAAACAGAGCTTGAGGATCTAAGTCTAAAGTTTACTAAACCAGAAATTTACAAGGCAATTTCTTTGAAACTAAATGAGACAAAAATTGAAAGAAATAAGTTTATCAACAAATTTTCTGTTCCAATAAGAGAATCTTTAAGAAACGAGAAAATAAGTTTTGAAATTAAAGGTAGACCTAAATCAATTTTTTCAATAAGAAACAAAATGTTTGAAAAAGGAATAAAGTTTGATGATATCTATGACAAATTTGCCATAAGGATAATCGTTGACACAAAAAGTCTAAACGAAAAATCAGACTGCTGGAAAGTTTATTCCATAGTTACAGATTATTATAAGCCTAACCCTGACAGACTAAGAGACTGGATTTCTACACCAAAAGCAAATGGCTACGAATCTTTACACACTACAGTCATGGGTGATGATGGTAAGTGGGTTGAAGTACAAATAAGAAGCAAAAGAATGGATGAGATAGCCGAAAAAGGTTATGCAGCACATTGGAAATACAAACTGAAAGACAACAAAGAAAGTTCCATTGATAACTGGATCAAAAATGTTAGAGAGCTTCTAGAAAATCCAAATTCTAGCGCTATTGATTTCATCGATGATTTTAAACTTAATTTATATACAGGCGAAATATATGTCTTCACACCTGCAGGTGAGTTAAGAACTTTACCAAAAAGTTCAACTGCTCTTGATTTTGCATTTGATATTCACACTGAAATTGGACTGAAGTGCATGGGTGCAAAAGTCAATGGCAGATTAGTAGCACTAAGTAAACAACTTAATAGCGGAGACCAAGTTGAAATTATTACATCAAATAAGCAGAAACCAAGAAAAGATTGGCTAAGATTCGTTGTTACATCTGTTGCAAAATCAAAGATTAAAAATGCCTTAAAAGAAGAGAAAAAATTAATTGCAAAAGATGGTAAAGAAAGCATTGAAAGAAAATTAAGACATCTCAAAATAAAACTCAACAATAAAGTTGAAACTGAAATGATAAAGTTTTTTCAACTCAGTTCATCTCTAGATCTCTACTTTCAAATAGGTGTTGGTGCAATTGATAATAAACAAATAAAAGATTTTGTGAATCTTAGAGGTACGGGTTGGTATCAAACAATAAGAAACAAGTTTAATTCTAAGAATTTTTCCAAAAGAAAAAATGATTCTAACAAAATTATTGTATTTGGAGACAATAGTGAAATCCTTGATTATAAACTATCAAATTGTTGCAATCCGATTGCTGACGATGAAATATTTGCATTTACGACAGTTGAAGATGGCATTAAAATTCATAGAAATGACTGTCCAAATGCAATTCAAATGAGATCAAACTTTGCTTACAGAATTTTGGATGCTAAATGGGTTAATAAAGATAAAATAGATTTTATTGCTACAATATTGGTTGAAGGGATAGATAGTTTAGGAATAACAAATAAAATAACTCAGATTATTTCAAACCAAATGAACGTAAATATAAAGTCCATTAATATAAATAGTGAAGGTGGAATTTTTAATGGTAAAATCAGCTTACAAGTTCATAATGTAAATTTCCTTGACTCATTAACTAACAAGCTTGAAAAAATTGAGGGACTTTCCTCTATTAAAAGAACTTACGATCATCAATAGAATAAATTTTTTTTTTAGTTTTAATTATTTACATTTGATAAATGATTGCTCAAGATAATATTAAAAAAGTAAAAGAAATTTTTGACGAATACCTGGAGGAGAAAAAACATCGAAAAACTCCTGAAAGGTATGCCATTCTAAAAGAAATCTACAATTTAAAAGGTCACTTTGATGTAGAGTCTCTATACCTAAAGATGAAACAAAAAAAATACAGAGTTAGTAGAGCAACTCTTTATAATACTGTTGAAATTTTACTTAATTGTAATCTTATAAGGAAACATCAGTTTGGAAAGTCATATTCCCAATATGAAAAATCTTTTTTTAATAAACAGCATGATCACTTGGTTTGTACCGATTGTGAAAAAATAGTAGAATTTTGCGATCCAAGAATTCAAGAAATAAAATCCTTCATTGAAAAAAATCTAAAATTTAAAATAAATAAGCATGCACTAAATTTTTACGGAGAATGCCTTGATAAAGATCAGTGTAAAAAAAATAAAATAAATGAATAAAGTAGATGTCCTACTCGGACTTCAGTGGGGTGATGAAGGAAAAGGTAAAATAGTTGATGTTCTTTCAAAAAAGTATGATATAATTGCAAGATTTCAAGGAGGTCCAAATGCAGGCCACACACTTGAATTTGACGGAATTAAGCATGTGCTACATACAATTCCCTCGGGAATTTTCAATGTTGGGGTAACTAACCTTATTGGTAATGGTGTTGTAATTGATCCAATAATTTTTAAAAAAGAAATTGAATCAATTGAAAAACTAAATATTGAAACCTCTGAGCTTCTAATTTCAAAAAAAGCACATCTTATTCTTCCCACTCATAAAATGCTTGATAAAGCTTCAGAAATAGCAAAAGGAAAAAATAAAATTGGTTCTACTTTAAAAGGTATTGGACCAACTTATATGGACAAAACTGGAAGAAACGGCTTGAGAGTTGGCGATATAAACAGTGAAAATTTTGAAGATAAATACAATAAATTAAAAGAAAAACATATAACACTATTAAAATTCTATTCATTTGAAGAATCAATAGATGAATTAGAGAAAGAATGGTTCGAAAGCATTGAAACAATTAGAAAATTTAAATTAATTGATAGTGAGGAGTTTTTACACAATCAACTAAATGCTAACAAAAGTGTTTTAGCTGAGGGTGCACAGGGTTCTTTATTGGATATAGACTTCGGATCTTATCCATTTGTTACCTCATCAAACACCATTGCCGCTGGAGCTTGTACTGGACTCGGTGTTGCGCCAAACAAAATTGGTGAAGTTTTTGGCATTTTTAAAGCTTACTGTACAAGGGTTGGTAGTGGTCCCTTTCCTACAGAACTTTTTGATAGTATTGGAGAAGAAATACAAAGAGTTGGTAATGAATTTGGTGCTACCACTGGAAGATCTAGAAGATGTGGTTGGCTTGATATTCCAGCGCTAAAATATGCTATTAAAATAAATGGGGTAACGCAACTAATGATGATGAAGGCTGATGTTCTATCAATGCTTGAAAAAATTAGAATTTGTACACATTACATACATAATGATGTCAAATTAGATTATATCCCATATGACATTTCTGGTCGTGATTTTACTTGCATTTATAAAGATATACCTTCATGGCAAAAGGATTTAACTCAACTAAGTAGTTATGAAGATTCACCATTCGAACTGAAAGAATATGTCAATCTTTTAGAGCAAATCCTTGAGCTCCCAATTAAAATTGTATCTGTTGGACCTGATAGAAAACAAACTTTATTCAGATAAAATTTTTTTAAGATTTTTATTTATTGTATTGTCATTTGCACTTATTAATGATTGTAAGTCTCAAGAGAGAAAAACTATAAATATCATTAACTCAGACAGTACTATTTCTGATAAGAACAAACACCCTGACTATCTTAGACTTTTAGGCAACATAGTTTTTGAACATGAAAACTATTTTCTAAAATGTGATTCTGCTCACCATTATTTAGATATTGGCAAGATAAAGTGTTTTGGCAATATTTCAATTGAGTCTGATTCAGTATTAATTTATTGTAAAGATCTTGTTTTTGATTCAAAAGAAAATACTGCCAGTTTGAAAAATAATGTGATACTTAAAAAGAGTGAAAAAAGTTTATTCACTAACAATTTAATAATTAACTTCTCTAATGATAATGCACTTTACTATGGTGGTGGTGAGGTAGTAAAAGGTAATCAGAATATTATGTCAAAAAAGGGAGAATATGATATCAAAACTGACAAATACCTTTTCAAAGATTCAGTAAAAACTATAATTGAGAATGACAGATTGATTACTAATCATTTAAATTATGATAACAAAAAAAATCTTTATTTGATAGATGGACCTTCAAATTACATAAAAGAGGATTTGAATCTATACTTTGAAAATGGTAGATATAATTCTAAAAGTAAAAAGGGTTTTTTTTCCAAGAACAATTATATAAAAGATAATAATTATGTCTTGCAATCAGACATGTTTATTACTGATAAAGAAAATAACATTGAGGCAATCGATAACGTATTATTAGTAAATGAAGATGACAAAATATTTATAAATAGTGGTTATGCATTATTTAATGATAGTTTAAGATATTTTACAGAAACACCAAAAATTAGTTTTCTAAACAAAGACGATACCTTAAATATAAATTCTGAAATAGTTTTTTCTAAAAAAAACATACTAATATCTCATAAAGATGTGAAAATTATTAGCAATAATTTAATAGGTAAATGTGATTCTCTTTCATTTAATCAAAATGACTCATTGATCAAGCTTTATGGTAGCCCAGTAATTTGGGTTGATGGATACCAGGTTACATCTGATTCTATTATACTAACTTACTTCGATAATGAAATTAAAAATTTCTATTTACCAAATAATCCCTTTATATGTTTTAAATCAGACACTAGCATTTTTAATCAAATTAAAGGCAATGAAATGTCAGGCACCTTTTTTCAGAATATTTTACAAAAAATTAGTGTACACAGCCAAGGTGAAAGTATTTATTTAGTAAAAGAATCCAATAAAAATATTGGATTAAATCACACAAAAAGCCCTCAAATTTTAATTAATTTTTTTGAGGGAAAAGTAAAAGAAATAATATATTCTGGAAATGCAGAGTCATTAACTGTTCCAATTAATGAAATCACTGAAGAAAAAAAGTATCTAAAGAATTTCTATTGGAGATGGGATGAAAAATTAGAAATTCTTAATTAGAAACGATGTTCTTCTATTTATAGCTCTACCCCTATCTGTTTTATTATCATCAATTGGCTTATCTTCTCCGTATCCTTTAAAAGTAATCCTATCCACAAGTAAACTGTCTCTTTCTATAATGTAATTATATACAGATTTAGCTCTTAACTCTGATAGCTTTAAATTATAATCATAATTACCAACATTATCAGTATGTCCTTGAATTTCAATTTCTAAATTTTCATATTTTTTTAGATTTGAAATTAATTCATCAATATCAGAGAATGATGAATTTATCAGAGTAAATGAGTTAGTTTCAAATTGTATGTTATTTAATATAATTTCACTATTGTTTGAGCTAAGAATTTCTCTTTCAATTGATAAAATATTATTCGGTCTGATAGAATCGTTTATTAGAACAGTGTAAATATCATGTTGATTATCAAAACGATCTGTTGAGTAATAGGCAGTTTTTCCGTCAGAGGAAACAAAAAAACAATTTTCTTCTTTAAAGCTATTAATTGATGGTCCTAGATTCACTGGCTTTTCAAACATTGAAGCTATATTTTTTCTTCTGGAAATATAAATATCGTAATTTCCAAAGCCAATATGGCCATCAGAGGCAAAATATAAAGTTTGATTATCAAAATGAATAAAAGGTGTCATTTCATCCCTTTTAGTGTTAATTATTGAACCTAGGTTAACTGGACTACTAAAGCCGTTTGTGGTAAGTTCAGACATCCAGATATCTTTTCCTCCAAAACCACCTGGCCTATCACTTACAAAGTATAAATACTTGTTGTCTGGAGAAAAGCATGCTTGTGACTCCCAATGCTTGGTATTTATTTTTGGTCCCGCATTAAATATTTCACCATCAGAATTCATGAAATAAATATCACATCTTCCATAACCCTCTCTTCTATTACAAGATGTAAAAACAAAAGTTGACTTGTCAGAAGTAAGATTAACAGCACCTTCATTATTACTGGAATTAATTGAACCTAAAGAGGATGCCTCAGTCCAAAAAATTGAATCTTTTTTTGAAACATAAATATCTTCGTCATAAATATCGTCTTTATTTAGTATCCTTCTCGTAAAAAGAAGTAAGCTATCATCTAATGAGAGAACTGGAAAATACTCAGAAAATGAAGTATTTACATTTGAATTTAATTTAATTGGTTGATTGGTTGAGTAAATATTAATTAATTGATTTATTGAAAATAAACAAGATTTAATTTTTAAGTTTAAATCAGATGAATCAAACTGACCATTTTTAACTTCACTAATAATCTTTCTAAAATTTTCAAGTGCTTCTTTATAGAAGCCATATTTATAAAACAGATTTCCGATTTCTAAATATGCTTTGTTGTTAAGAAAACTATAGCTATTTTGTAAATATTCTGCTGATTTTATAATCTGATTGTTTTTCTCAAAACACTTTGAAGCTAGTAAATAAGGAGCTTTCCAACTAGGGTTTTCCTTAATAATTTTATTACAAATTTCAATGGATTTTTTATATTTCTCTTTTTGCATTAAAGAAACTGCTTTATCGTAGCTTTTGTAATCATTTTTTTGACTAAAACCTAGTATTGGAATAAACAACATTATGGTGAGTAGTCTACAAATCATGGGATATTCATATATTTCTGCGTTTGTAATGAAATTTTCCATTTAGAATTGCTCTTAACGTAATCAATAATCCTTGGAAGAATAATTTTACTTTTACTCCATTCAGGTTGAAGGTACATGAAGCAGCCTCTTTTTAGCTTATTGCTTTGTATTTCTGCCCATTTAAAATCATGATTATTTTGGATAATAACTTTAAGCTCATTACAGTCAGCATAAAAATTATCAATAACATTAGTATTTTTTTTTGGTGATAAACATATCCAATCAAAAGTACCTGTCAGCGGATAAGCCCCCGATGTTTCTAAGTTAATTTTAAACTTGTTTTTTTTGAGCAAGTTGGTAAGAGGTTCAAGATTGTACATGAGTGGTTCACCTCCAGTAATTACTACATTATCACATATATTATGATCGAGTTCTTTTAATATGTCTTCTATTTTTGTCAATGGATGTAATTCTGCATCCCAACTCTCTTTTACATCACACCAATGACAACCAACATCACAACCTCCAATTCTTAAAAAATAAGAAGGTATTCCTGAAAAATAACCTTCACCTTGGATAGTATAAAAAGATTCCATTAGAGGTAGTGCTAATCCAGAATCTATTTCATTTTTATTATTATCAAACACCTTACAAAAATATGTATTTCTACTTAAGAATAGTATCTTTGTTTAATAGATAAAACATCATGAAAAAACTAATTGAGTGTGTCCCAAATATTTCTGAGGGAAGAGATAAAGAAAAAATAGAATTAATTTCAAAAGTTGTTGAAAAAGTTGAGGGAGTAAAATTATTGAATGTAGATCCTGGAAATGCAACGAATAGAACTGTAATAACTTTTATAGGTGAGCCTCAAAATGTAATTGATGCTGCTTTTTTATTAGTTAAAACCGCACAAGAAAATATAGATATGTCTAGTCATAAAGGGGAACATCCAAGAATGGGAGCTACGGACGTATGTCCTTTAGTACCAATCTCAAACATTACTATGCAAGAAACTGTTGAGTGGGCTCAAAAGCTAGCAAAAAAGATTGGTAATGAATTAGGCATACCTGTTTACTGTTATGAAGAAGCAGCAACCAAAGCAGAAAGAAAAAATCTTGCAAACTGTAGAAGTGGTGAATATGAGGCCATGTCAAAAAAAATTGAAACCAAAGAGTGGAAGCCTGATTATGGTCCAGATAAATTTAATGAAACAGTTAAAAAATCTGGTGTCACTGCTGTAGGGGCTAGAGATTTTTTGATTGCATATAATGTCAATCTGAACACTACTTCA
>CACJWV010000006.1 GCA_902597195.1 uncultured Bacteroidota bacterium
TAACTCCAAAGGAAAGCAAAACTACAACTTATATGCAGTTAATGGAGTTTCTGAAACTGCAGAGCTTGAAAAAGATAGACACAGGATTGTGCTGGGTATTGGACTGAAATTCTAATTAACTTTTCTGAAGCTCCTCTTCATCGACCAATATTCTTCCACAGTGCTCGCAGATTATAATTTTTTTATGAAGCTTGATATCTAGTTGTCTTTGAGGTGGTATTTTGTTGAAGCAGCCACCACAAGCGTCTCTTTTGACTGAAACCACTGCTAAACCATTTTTTACATTACCTCTTATCTTTTCATATGCTAATAGCAATCTATCATCAATGACTTTTTTCGCTTTTTGTGATTTTTTCAATAGTGCATCTTCTTCTTTTTCAGTTTCTTTAACTATCTCGTCTAATTCTCCTGATTTTTTATCCAGCTCATCTTTTCTTACATTTAAATCATCATTTAAACTGTTAAGTTTTTCTGTGTGATGAAGTAAATTTGCTTCCGAGTTTTTGATTTTCTTCTCTGACAGCTCAATTTCTAAAGTTTGGAATTCAATCTCCTTAGTGAGTGACACAAATTCTCTATTATTCTTGATATTCTCAAGTTGTTTTTTATACTTTTTAATTAGCTCATTTGATTCTGCTATTTGATTAGTATTTTTCGTTTTTATTTCATTTTCTGAATCAATTTCTTGAACTACTTTTTCCTTTCTTTTAGAATAGGCTTCTATGGAGTCTTGCAAATCCTCAATTTCTAATGGAAGCTCGCCTCTCACAGTTCGTATTCTGTCAACTTCTGAATCTATTAACTGAAGCTGATATAATGCTTTTAGCTTTTCCTCAACTGATTTTAAACTCGCTGTTTTTGTTTCTTGCTTTTTTGCCATTAATTTAAATATTTTATTGGGTTTGTTTTAACATTAGATAAGTGGACGGCAAATGTACTAAAATTTTGAGAAATTTTTTCTTTTATTAAATCCATAGTAAACTGTTCACTTTCAAAGTGTCCAATATCTACAATACATATCTGATCTTGATAATCAAAAAAATCATGATATTTTAAATCGCTAGTGATAAATACATCACATTTATTTTTAATCGCACTTTCAATTAGAAAACTACCACTTCCTCCACAAAAAGCAATCTTATGAACTTTTTCATTTAATACCTTAGTGTGCCTTATACCCTCTGCTTTAAAAATAATTTTTAAAAGTTTAATAAAATCAACTGTTCGGGTTGATTTGGCAAGAAAACCATACCCTCCAGAGCCAGCATAAAGATTTTTATTATTCAGTTTTATAATTTGATGAGCAATTTTTTCATATGGGTGAGATTTTTCCATCGCTTGAAGAACATTTTTCATTTGATTTTCATAAAATATGAAATCTAATTTTTGCTCGCTTACAACTTCAAGCTTATTTTTTTTACCAATCGAAGGTTTTGATCCAGATAGTGGTTTAAAAGTACCTTTACCATTAACATTAAAACTACAAGAATCATAATTGCCCATTTTTCCAGCTCCTGATTCAAAAATGGCATTTCTGAGCTCATCACAATGCTCATCAGGACAGTAAACTTCTAATTTGAAAATATTTGATATTGGTTTTAAAATGTTGTAATCATTAATCTTTAACTTTTCTGCTATTTTATAATTTACACCATAAAAAGTATTATCAAGGTTGGTATGAATACAATAAATTGAAATATTATTTTTGATTGCTTCTACAATACAATTTTCAGAATTATTCGAGCCTGTTATTGATCTTAAATTTTTAAATATTATCGGATGATGCGTTATTAAAAGATTACAATTTTTACTTATTGCTTCTTTAATTACTTCAATATTGCAATCTAGGGAAACTAAAATATTAGTTAATTCATTATTTATGTTCCCAATATTAAGACCGCTATTGTCATAGTCCTCTTGTAGAGAAATTGGTGCAAAATCCTCCAAATAATCAATTACATCTTTAATCTTCATTTTTCAAAAATAATATAAATATCTTATTGTATATCTTTGCTTGACTAATGTTACTATTAAGATTTTTTTCATTCATTTATGGACTTTTTTCCGAGTTCAAAAACATTCTATTCAACTACAGTATTTTAAAGTCTGAAAACTTCAATAAGACTTTAATTTGTGTCGGCAACTTGTCTGCTGGTGGCACGGGAAAAACTTCGTTTGTGGATCACCTCATTAATATGCTTTCAAAAGACTATAAAATAGGAATTATTTCCAGAGGTTATAAGAGAAAAAGTAAAGGATTTCATTTTGTTGATGATATTGATACTAACAAATATGGTGATGAGGTTTGTATGCTTAAAAGCAAGTATCCATTCTTAATAATTGCAGTTGACGTTAATAGACAGAGAGGAATCAAAAAATTGATTGATAAGAATGTTGAACTAATAATTATGGACGACGGATTTCAAAACAGATGGGTTAAAGCTGACATACAATTTATTTTGACAACATTTAAAAATCCATTTTTTAATGATTATTTGCTACCTTTTGGTAGATTAAGAGAAAAAAAGAAAAACTTTAAAAGATCTGACTATATCATAATTACAAAATGTGGTTTGTCATTAGACAATAAAAAAAGGAAGTACTTTTCAAATCATTTGTCCAATAAACCTACTTATTTCTGTCAAACAAAATATTTAGATTTAACACATATTAGAACTAAAAAAAAATTTAATATCTGCTCCAAAACTGAAATTCTTTTAGTAACAGCTATCGCTGACAACACTGAATTATTTAACGATTTAGCAAAGATTAGTAGAAAAGTTCACACTTACTCTAAACCTGACCATTATAGCTTTACAAAAACTGATGTCGATGAAATCATAAAAACATTTAATAAAATAGATACAACTGATAAAATTATAGTAACTACAGAAAAAGATAGAGTAAAATTGATGAATTTCATTAGATTCATAGGACAGTATCCTTTTTATGTACAAAATATAGCTCTTGATTTTCACGAAAATGATAATTTTGAAAAAAATATTCTAGAACATGTTAGAAAAACTTCAAAGAATAAAGAACTTTCTTGAAAATTTAATAGAAATAAAGCCTAAATATGGTGTTATTTTAGGCACTGGTCTCAACAATTTAGTTGATAGTCTTGAAATAATAAAATCTATAAGCTATGAAAATATTCCTGAGTTCCCTAAATCTACTGTTGAAGGACATGAAGGAAACCTAATCTTTGCCAAAATCAACAAGATAGATGTAATGATTATGCAAGGTAGATTCCATTTCTATGAGGGCTATTCTATGGAAGAGGTTACTCTACCAATAAGATTAATGAAAATACTTAATATTCGAAAAGTTATTTTAAGTAACGCAGCTGGTGGAATGAACTCTAACTTTGAAATTGGAGATGTTATGATAATAAATGACCATATTAACTTAGCCCCCTCACCTCTTATTGGTAAAAATATTTCAGAACTAGGAACAAGATTTCCTGACATGAGTGAGCCTTACAGTAAAGAAATGATTGAGTCTGCTGAAAGAATATTTAATGAAAGTAAAATTTGTTTTCACAAAGGAACCTATGTTTGTGTTACCGGACCTAATCTTGAAACACCTGCTGAATATAAATTTTTAAAAATAATTGGTGGTGATGCTGTTGGAATGTCTACTGTTCCTGAAGTAATTGTAGCAAGACATATGAACATGCAATGTTTCGCGGTTTCAGTAATTACTGATCTTGGTATTGAAGGAAAAATTGAAAAAGTTACTCATGAGGAGATACAACAAGCTGCTAAAAAAGCTCAACCTAATCTCATAACATTAATTAAAAAAATTATAAATTGAAAAACACAATAACAATTTTAATACTTCTTTTCTCTTTTTTTTGTAATTCTCAAGAAGCTAACTTAATTTATAATTGGAATGATACTTCCTTGGTTGGTTCTTGGGCATATGACAATACTTACAATGAAATTTGGGGCTTTGAAATAAATAATCATGAATTTGCCGTAATCGGTTCAACTGCTGGTACCCATATTTTTGATGTTTCTAATGTTCAAAATATTTATGAAACAGCATTTATCGCTGGAGCGTACACCGGTGGAGGTGTTATTCACAGAGACTATCATGATTTTGATGGCTACTTATATGCAGTGTGCGATGAAGGTACCTCTAGTACTTTACAAATCATTGATATTAGTAATTTGCCCTACTCATTTAATGTTGTATATGATGATAATGCTTTATTCAACAAAGCACATAATATTTTTATTGATACAAGTACATCCAAATTATATGCTTGTGCCTCAAATAATGCAATGGATGTTTATTCACTTGCAAATCCAGTTTTACCTGTTTTGATAAACGAGCTTAATGATCCTACAATAGGGCATGTACATGATGCGTATGTAAGAAATGATACTGCATATTTAAATTGTGGAAACGATGGTTTCAGAGTCTTTGATTATTCAAATGTTAACTCTATTTCAAATCAGCCTAGTTTGCTAGGATCTTTAACTTCATACCCTGACGCTGGATATAATCACTCAGGTTGGTTAAATCAGTCTGGGGATATCTATGCAATGCAAGATGAAAATCACGGCTACGATATTAAAATTCTTGATTTGTCTGATTTAACTAATATCTCTGTAATTTCATTACTTAACTCTGGAGTTGATGCAAATTCAATGGCTCATAATGCTATTATTAAAGACAACTTACTTTATGTTGCTTATTATCATGATGGCCTAAGAGTTTACGATATCTCAAATCCAAATGCTCCAATTGAAGTATGTTATTACGATACCTACAGTCCAAATAATCATATTTCTTACAGGGGCGCATGGGGTGTTTATCCATATTTAAGCTCAGGGAACATCCTTGTTTCTGATATGCAGACTGGATTGTATATATTTAAATGCGATGCGACTTCTAATTTAGAAACTGAAAAAATTAATGAAGTAATCTTTCCAAATCCCGTTAAAAATTACTTTTCACTAACGGATGAAAGCGATGGAATATTAACCATTTACGATTTAAATGGAAAAATATTATTTCAAGCTGATATTGATAAAGAGCAAATTTTTAATATTTCGTTAAATGATGGTCTTTATATTTACAAGATTAAAAATCAAAAATCAACTACAAAAACTGGTAAATTTATTGTTAAGAATGATTAAGAATAACTATATATCAGTAATTGGTCTTGAGATTCATATACAGTTAAGTACGAAGAGTAAAGCCTACTCAGCTGACGAAAATATTTATGGAGCTAATCCCAATACAAAGATCTCACCTATTTCACTTGCATATCCAGGTACTTTACCTTCTGTTAACACTAAGCTAATAGAATATGCCTTAAAGCTTGGAATTTCTTTAGAATGTGATATAAATAAAAAAAATATTTTCTCAAGAAAGAACTATTTTTATGCTGATCTTCCTAAGGGCTATCAAATAACTCAGGACAAAAATCCAATTTGCAAAGGAGGTCATTTGTTAATTGATTTGGAGGACGGCTCAAAGAAAAAAATAAATCTGACGCGAATTCATATGGAAGAAGATGCTGGAAAGAGTATCCATGACATTGACCCATATAATTCATTAATTGACCTCAATAGAGCTGGAGTACCTCTTCTTGAAATAGTAACTGAACCAGAAATTCGTTCTAGCTTTGAAGCACAAAGCTTTGTTAATGAGATCAGAAAAATTGTAAAGTACTTAGACATCTGTAACGGCAATATGGAAGAAGGGAGTTTAAGATGCGATGCCAACGTATCAGTGATGAAAGAAAATGACAAAGACTTTGGCATAAAAGTAGAGATTAAAAATATGAACTCTACAAGAAATATTAAAAAAGCCATAGATTTTGAAATAGATAGACAAATAGAACTTATTGAACAAGGTAAATCTATTGTACAAGAGACAAGAAACTTCAATGCACTAACTAATGCAACAAATTCAATGAGAACAAAGGAAAAAGCAGATGACTACAGATACTTTACAGAACCTGACTTACAGCCTTTGATTTTAGATGAAAAATATATTCAATCTATAGCTAATGATTTACCTTTATTACCAAATGAGCTAGAGAGAAAGTTTAAAAAAGAATATGATTTAAGTAGTTATGATATCAAGCTATTAATTGAAGACAAAGGAATTTCTGATTATTTTCAAAAAATTTGTAAAACCATAAAAAACTATAAGTTGGTAGCTAATTTTGTTAATGGACCAATAAAATCATTTCTAAATACGAATTCAATACCAATTGATAAATTGCCTATTGACAGAAAAAAAATTATTGCATTACTATCTTTTGTTGAAAATAAAAAAATCTCGATTTCATCTGCTCAACAAATAATTTTCCCTAAGCTTTTAAACTCAGATCTAGAAGTTATTGAAATCATAGAAAAAAATAATCTATTTTTTGAAAATGACTTCATTGACCTTGAAGAAATAATTTTTAAAGTTTTAGAAAAGTATCCGCAAAAAGTAATTGAATATAACGAAGGAAAAATTGGACTTATTGGTCTTTTTATGGGTGAAATTATGAAAATAACAAAAGGTAAAATTGATCCAAAAAAAATTAATACTGAACTAAAAAAGGAACTTGAAAAGCGAAAAAAATAAAATTTACTTTGCATCTGATTTTCATTTAGGAGATAGCTACTCATTTAAAGAAAATAATAAGAGAGAACTTAAAATTGTAAAATGGCTTGAAAAAATTAAAAATAATGCTAAAGAATTATATCTCGTCGGTGACACATTCGATTTTTGGTATGAATATAATGACGTAGTACCTAAGGGTAATCATAGGTTTTTTTCTAAAATCACTGAGCTAATTGAAAATTCAACTGATGTTTTTTTCATCACAGGTAATCATGATTTATGGATGAACAAATACATAGAAAATGAAATTGGTGCAAAAGTCAGAGATGAAATGCTAATATCAATTAACGAAAAAAAAATTTTCATAACTCATGGTGATGAAATACACAACAAAAAATTATCTTATAAGTTCATTAAGTTTTTATTTAAATCCAAATTTTGTCAAGCACTTTTTTCTTCACTTCATCCTACATTTGCTTTTTCGTTAGCTAAAACGTGGTCAAGTGTTAGTAGAAAGAAAAATGAGTCAAAATTAATAGACAATCAGAAAATACATGATCATTTAATAAATTTCTGCAAGAGAAAAAATAAAATTTCTAAAAATGATTATTATATCTTTGGCCATTTGCATACTCCAAAAATAAAAATAGAGGATAAATTTACTTATGTTAATCTAGGCGATTGGATTAATCATAATACCTATGCAGTTTTTGAAAAAGATAAAATAGTGCTTAAAGAATTTATTTCTTAGAACAAATCCGCATTCATTACTTTATTCCATGCACAGATGAAATCACATATAAACTTTTCATTGTTATCATCTTGAGCATAATGCTCAGCATATGATCTAAGTATAGAGTTAGAACCAAAAATGAGATCAAATCTACTTGCAGTCCATTTAATTTGATTATCATGCCTACTTATCAGATTAAATTTGTTTTCTTCTTCTTTTTCCCATTTATAATCCATACTAAGAATGTTTACGAAGAAATCATTTGATAATTTTCCAGGACTATTTGTTAAAACTCCAACACTTGAGTTACCGTGATTGGCTTCTAATACTCTCATTCCACCAATTAAAACTGTCATTTCGGGAGCAGTTAGTCCCAAGAGATGAGCTTTATCTAGTAAATATTCTTCGCAATTTTCTTTTACCTCTTCCTTAACCCAATTTCTAAAACCATCTGCAATTGGCTCAAGCGAAGAAAATGAGTTTTCATCAGTCATTTGCGAGCTGGCATCTCCTCTTCCTGCTTTAAAAGGAACATTTACTTTATGACCACTTACCTCTATGGCTTCTTCAATAGCTGTATTACCTGCTAAAACAATTATGTCTGCAATACTCACATCAAATTTTTCTGATATTTTTTGATATTGAGGTAAAATTAAAGCTAACTCATCTGGCTCATTTGATTGCCAATTGATTTGTGGAAGAAGTCTTATTCTAGCACCATTAGCACCTCCTCTTAAATCTGAATTTCTAAAAGAGCTAGCACTACACCATGCAACCGAAACTCTTTGCGAAATGCTTAAATTCAGGGATTTAATTTCTTGCTTAACTTTTTCTATATCATAATTTTTATTTCCCTCAGGAACAGGATCTTGCCAAATTAAATCTTCCTTAGGAAGCTCAGGACCTATATACCTTGTTTTTGGCCCCATATCTCTATGTGTAAGTTTGAACCATGCTCTTGCGAATGTTCGAGAAAAATAATCTTGATCATTCATAAATTTAAGCGATATATCTCTGTAAATCGGATCCATTTTCATAGCCATATCAGCATCAGTCATTATTGGATTATTTCTTTTGTTAGGATTATTCGCATCAACAGGTTTTTTGTTTTCAGCAATTTCTTTAGGTTCCCATTGCCATGCTCCAGCAGGACTTTTTCTTAATTCCCAGTCATGATTGAAAAGCATATCAAAATAACCATTGTCCCACTGAGTTGGATTGGTAGTCCATGCTCCTTCAATTCCACTTGTTACAGCATCTTTTCCATTACCTGAGCCACTTGGATTATGCCAACCAAAGCCTTGTTCATTGATATTTCCACCCTCAGGCCCCGGACCCAGTAAATTTGCATCACCATTTCCATGAGCTTTTCCAACTGTATGACCTCCAGCTGTGAGAGCAACAGTCTCTTCATCGTTCATAGCCATTCTTGCAAAAGTTTCTCTAACATGAAGCGCTGTCTTTAATGGATCAGGCTTACCATTGACACCTTCTGGATTAACATAAATAAGACCCATGTGAGCCGCTGCTAAAGGTTTTTGCATGCTTGATGGTTCATTTAAATCATCATATCTTTGTTCACTGGGAGCTAAAAACTCGTTCTCAGGACCCCAATTAATATCAATCTCTGGATGCCAAATATCTGGCCTTCCGTATGAAAAACCGTACATTTTTAACCCCATACTTTCATAAGCAACATTTCCTGCAAGTATAAATAAGTCAGCCCAACTTATTTTATTTCCATATTTTTTTTTGATAGGCCACAAAAGTCTTCTAGCCTTATCTAAATTAGTGTTGTCCGGCCAAGAGTTTAACGGTGCAAAACGTAAGTTTCCAGTTCCTGCACCACCTCTACCATCAGAAATACGATATGTACCTGCTGCATGCCACGCCATTCGAATCATCAAACCACCGTAGTGATTCCAATCCGCAGGCCACCATTCAACTGAACTAGTCATCATTTCATGCATATCATTTTTTAGTTTTTCAAAATCTAATTTTTTAACTTCCTCTCTATAATCAAAATTACTAGAGTTAGGATTAGATTTGGAGTCATGTTGATGTAAAATATCTAGATTTAATGATTTTGGCCACCATTTATCTATTGATGAGTCCTTAGTTGTGCTCCCACCATGAAAGATAGGGCACTTTCCATTGCCTTGGTTATTCATATTTAAACTTAGTTTAGAATTATTTTTTTCGTAAACGATTTATTTGATGAGCTAGTAGCTCTAACAAAGTATATGCCGTCTTTCTTAATACGAGCTCTTAAATTATTGATTTCCAAATAATCACTTTGTATAACTCCCTCAAATATATTGTAAACCTTCTCACCAAGAATATTTATGATATCAATACTTGTCTCTTGTCCACCAAAGTTTTCAAGTAGAATAGAGCTAGACTCATCCAGGGGATTTGGGAAAACAGATATTTTTTGAGAAATTGAATTATTATTTTCATTAAATAAAGATGATGCTTCTCCAATTTTGATGTTATCAATATAAATATTATTGTGAGCAGTCGTTCCAGCTGAATAAGCTATTTTGAATTTGATATTATTATTTTTTAAAGCATTTTTAGTTAGAACTGTATCTAACCAATCATTTTCATTTGGAACAAAATTGGTTGCTATGTATCCAGCCCTAGAAGTTGTAACAGGGTCCAATGTACCTAAAGACAACCAGTTTTCACCACAATTAGTTGAGTAATGGACAGTTATTTCGTTTGTAGGGAAAGTATTTAAAGCAGCTCCAGCCCAACTAAACTTGATTGCTGGAGTTGAGAAATTTGATAAGTTAAATGACTTGGAAACAATTTCCGTATAACCACCAATGACGCCAACTTTTACACGTTCGAAGTTGTTTACTACTAAACTTCCATTAGACCATTCAAATCCTGAGTACGAACCATTAACATTAGTCCATATACTTTCCTCTGCTGAATTATCTGCGACAGTCCAATCGTTCCCAATTCCTGTTTCGAAAGAATATTCTTCGGGTGAGGAATTTGATGAAAGAGAAGGACTAACAGTTATAAAACCTGCTTTAACTATTTCAGTTACACAAGTATTTGTATAATCATATTCATAGATAGTTTCTTGAACCTTACCTCTATAGAATGTAGTATCTTCTAGTCCCCAATATTTACCTAAACTATCTATGTAGTGTGAGGAAATATTAGAGGCAGACATATTATTTAATTCATCTTGAGTTCCTTGTACTATTTTATCAGTTGTGATTGCTTGAATTAAACTTGGATCAGTTGCAGGTATTAAAGAAGGATCACTTGCCCTTACTTTTATTACTTCATCATAAGTTATTTTAAATTTGACATCATAGGTACCTTCGTTAGCATATGTATGAAGTTCATAGTGACCTAACTGTCCGTTATAGCTACCACTTGTTATCGTTCCATCACCAAAGTCCCACTCGACAGAAGAAATACTATTACCAAATATCCTTGAATTTGACCTAAACCAAGTTTCTTCTCCAATACAAACTTGATAGGCATCATTATTTTCAAAAATATTTAGTTGCTTGGTACATGTAGGCGGTAAAAAACCGTCACTTGTACCAGTTTCATCAATATTTACTTCGGACCACATATATTGTCTGAACCCCGGTACTGTACCGTCACCTTCCAAAGTTTCATTAATAACTTCAACTTGGCCTTTACTAAACATGGTAGTAAATTG
The DNA here is from genome assembly GCA_902597195.1 of uncultured Bacteroidota bacterium. Taxonomy (GTDB): domain Bacteria; phylum Bacteroidota; class Bacteroidia; order Flavobacteriales; family BACL11. The sequence continues at coordinate 11,004 of CACJWV010000006.1, forward strand.
ATCTGGAGTATAGTCCATGTAGTTCATAAACATTTCACCTGCCCAGTTCATTGAGTCAGCTATACACCCTTGATTTTGTAATCCGACATGATATGGAAAATTGTTAAAACTAACCCCATAGTTTGCTTCTCTTGCTGGTGGTGTATCGAAAATATTGTCATCACCGCATGTTCCTGCGCCACAATCCCATGGGTGACATAAGCCTAACCAATGACCAGCTTCATGAGTAAGTGTACTAGATGATGGGTCATTAAATTCACTGTAAATTAATACAACACCATCCGTTGCCATTGATCCGGAAAAGGGAAATTGAGCAAATCCAAGAAGAGTATTTCCATTAGATTCTGGTAAAAACTTTTTAATAACCCAAATATTGAAGTATTGATATGAATTCCAATAGCTTACTGATTTAACAGCGTTTCTTGGAGAAGGTTCATTAGTTAAAGGAGATTTAACTCTAACAATTCCATTTGTTGATTCTCCATTTGGATCAATTCGAGCTAATCTAAACTCAACATTAGGGACACCTCTAAGTGCTGCAAACACATCGGGAGTTCTTGACTCAAACAGGTTGCTTTGTCCGTTGATATTTCTATTGAGTGCGTCTATTGCTTCCTGAACAACCTCATCAGAAACATTTTCTGGGCCATCATCATGTATGATATGAACAACTACAGGAATTATCTTCTTATTATCAGATGTTGATCTTAAGCTACTGATGTCTAAATTGTTTTGAATTCTTTCAAACTCTTGTTTTAAGCTTTGATTCTTTTCTGAAATAGATTGGTAAAATTCAGGGTTTTGATGCATATCATCTTCAATGTACCCTTTGTAACTTCCACAAACTTTATTTTGCGCAAATGATTGGAAAGGAACCATCAAAAAAATTGATAAAATAGTAGTTGATAGAAATTTTGTCATGTTCTTGCTCTAATGTTAGATAACAAATATAATGATTCTGATTAAATTTTAAAAAAAATTATGAACTAATGAATATGCCTTGCTGCATGATATGAGGACCTTACAAGAGGGCCACTTTCAACATGCCTAAAGCCTAACTCCAAACCAATTTCCTTTAATCTGGAAAATTTTTCAGGCTTAACAAACTCACTAACTGGCAAATGTCTAAATGTAGGTTGCAAATATTGACCTAGGGTAAGAATTGATACACCTACTTTTCTTAAATCTTTCATAGTTTCAATAATTTCATCTTCGGTTTCTCCTAAACCGAGCATGACACCAGATTTTGTCTTCATCCCCCCCTCATATAATACTTTTAAAGTATGTAAACTTCTATCATATTTGGCTTGAATTCTAACTTTCTTAGTTAAACTCCTGACTGTTTCCAGGTTGTGTGATACAACCTCTGGCGCAACATCGACAATCATTTTTATGTGTTTATCAACTCCTTTAAAATCTGGAATTAGTGTTTCCATTGTTGTCTCAGGTGATATTTTCCTAATTTGATTGATTGTCTCTACCCAAAAACTCGCCCCACCATCATCTAGCTCATCTCTGTCAACTGAAGTTATTACAGCATGTTTAACTCCCATGAGCTTAATAGAATTCGCAACTTTTAGAGGTTCGCTCCAGTCAACAGGTAATGGTTTGCCAGTTTTCACATTACAAAAACCACATGATCGGGTACATATATTTCCAAGTATCATGAAAGTAGCAGTTCCTTCACCCCAACATTCTCCCATATTAGGGCAATTGCCACTTTCACATATTGTATGCAAATTATTTTCCGAAGTAATTGACCTAACCTTCTTGTAAGCGTCACCAGTTGGTAATTTGACTTTTAACCATGAAGGTTTTCTTTTTCTATTTTTAATAAAGTCTGATTTGCTTTTTTTTAAGTCAATACTAACCCAAGGTTTTTTTGTCTTTTCTACTCTATCTTTTATTTCAGCGCTGGCACTCATGTTTAATTTTTGTTTTTGATAAGTATTTATTCTATACAGTTATGAGTTGTCTAACTTGTTTATTTTGTTCATGTGTTTTGAATTGTTTTGAGAAACACCGTCGCATTTTTCTTTATAAACACTGCAAGAGGAAGCAAATAAAAGTATTAATCCTAAAAATAGTCTCATTTTTTTTTTTACAAAAATACGCATATAAAGTTATGTTTGAAAATAAAAAAAATCAATTTATTTTTATCTTTATTAACATTTTAAAAGATTGAACCCAAGCTTAGAAAAATCATGGAAGGTGGAATTGTTACAAGAATTCCAAAAAGATTACTTTAAAATTCTAAAGAAAAAAATTTTACAAGAGAAAGCAAAAACTGCTGTTTTTCCTCAAGGGACAAATATTTTTAAAGCTTTTGAGCTAACTCCGCTAAATGATGTAAAAGTTGTCATATTGGGCCAAGACCCTTATCACAATGAAGGACAAGCAAACGGGTTATGCTTTTCTGTCAACGAAAATATTTCTCAGCCTCCATCATTAAAAAATATTTTTAAGGAGATAAGAAATGATTTAAAAATTGAATTACCAATATCTGGGAATTTAGAAAGATGGGCAAATCAAGGAGTTTTACTTTTGAATTCTATTTTAACTGTTAGTAAGAACCAAGCTGGTTCGCATAAAAATTTTGGTTGGGAAAATTTTACTGACAAAGTCATACAAATTATTTCAAACAAAAAAGAGAATATTATTTTTCTTTTGTGGGGAAAGTTTGCGCAAAGTAAATTATCGATAATTGATAGTTCGAAGCATCATATTTTAGTTGCAGCACATCCTTCACCTTTTTCAGCTCATAGTGGTTTTTTTGGATGCAAACATTTTTCTAAAACAAATCAAATTTTATATCAACTTGGAAAACAACAGATTAAATGGTGATAAATCTTTATTTAATATTTTTAATTTCAAACTTGTTCATAAGCGATGATTTAATTATTAAGGAATGTGAAAATTATTTTTTTCAGAAAAATAGAAATTTACCTTCAAGTTTTATTTGTATTGAAATTAAAAATCAAAAGCTTTATTTAGTAAATGAAAAAAAAATTACGAATATTTATTCAGTTTCTAGCTCTGAAAAAGGTATGGGAAACAAAGCTGGGAGCAACAAAACTCCAATAGGAATACATCGCATAAAATCAAAAATTGGTGATAATGTTCCAATTAATTCAAGATTTATCGGAAGAAAGTTAACAGGAGAAATTATAGAAGTAATTTCTGATACAAGCAAAGGTGATCTTGACATAATATCAACTAGAATTATGTGGTTAAGTGGTGAAGAATATGGGATAAATAAAGGAAATGGAATAGATTCTTACGAACGTTATATTTACATACATGGAACCAACGAGGAAGGAAGAATAGGTATACCCTCTTCTCATGGATGTATTAGAATGAAAAATAAAGACGTAATAGATTTGTACAGAAAAGTAGAAGTTGGTACATTGGTGCTGATTAAATAATCAAATTAAAGTTATGGAAATTATCATTTTATCACTCTTAATAATTCTAATAATAATATCAGCACTAATCTTAAAATCAAAAAATAATGTTGAATCCTTAGATGAGAATCGTGAATTACAAAAAAATATTATTCAGAAAGAAGAAAAAATAAAAAGATTAGAAGAGGATGTAAAAATTGCCGAGGCGAGACTATTGTCTTTTGAAGAAGTTAAAGCCGAAAAAATTCAGCTTGACGAAAGATTAAAATTAGCAGAACAAGAAAAAATTTCTTTGAAAAGCGAGGTTGTCAAGCTAAAGTTCAATGAAGAAAATAGAAATGAAACACAGAGGAAAGGGATTGAATCAATAAATACAATTCAACAAAATCTACAGTCAGAAATTGCAAGAGTAAATGATGAAAGAGTTCGTGAAGAAAAAGAAAATATCGATAAAATGAAAAAAATTTGGAGCGAACACGAGAAAGACGTACAGAGTCATATTCAATTAATTTGTAACAATCATGTAATTAAATATATAGGTCAAGAAGATTTTCCCTATGCAAGAAATAAGCCTGATAATTGCATTGAAATTATGGACCAGTTAATAATTTTTGATGCGAAAAGTCCGGGAAGTGATGACTTAAGCAATTTTCCAAAATACATTAAAGATCAAACAGAAAATTTAAAAAAATATGCAAAACATGAAAATGTCAAAAAAGATCTTTTTTTAGTCATACCATCTAATACACTTTCTGTAATTGATAAATTTACTTATAACATTGGTGATTATAATGTTAGTGTAATAACCAAAGATTCCTTAGAACCAATAATTCTGAGTTTAAAAAAAATAGAAGAATATGAATTTGCCGATAAACTAAGTCCTGAGGAAAGAGATAACATCTGTAGAGTAATTGGTAAATTTGCACATACAACAAAACGAAGAATCCAAATTGATCAATTTTTTGCAAGTGAGTTTTTAGAAACGCTAAGTAAAACTGGTTCTTTACTTCCAAGAGAAATATTAGAAAGCGTCATTCAGTTTGAGAATGCTGAAAAATTAAACCCCCCAATGGAAAAAAGAAAAAAACAAATACTAACAAAGGAACTAAAAAGTCAATCTGAAAAAATTAAAAAAGAAATTGAATTAAGACAAATACCTGACATCGAGGCAAATATCGAATTTAAAAAAGATGAAAAATAAAGAACTTATATATGGTATAAGACCTATCATTGAAACAATAAGCTCAGGTAAAACAATTGATAAATTATTCATTCAAAGAGGGTCGAAAAACGATTTGTTTGCTGAGCTATGGAAGTTAGTCAGGACAAAAAGAATAAATTACAAACATGTACCAGCTGAGAAAATTAACCGAATAACTAAAAAAAACCATCAAGGAGTAGTTGCATTTCTATCTCCTATTGATTTTTATAAACTTGAAAATGTTGTGCCAGAAATTTATGAAAGAGGTAAGACACCACTAATAGTAATACTTGACAACATTACTGACGTAAGAAATTTTGGAGCTATTGCAAGAAGTGCTGAATGCCTACAAGTAGATGCTATTTTAGTACCAGAAAAAAACTTTGCTTCGATAAATTCAGACGCGATCAAGACATCGGCAGGAGCATTGTCAAAAATTAAAGTATGTAGGTCTTGGAATCTTCAAGAAAGTATACAATTTTTAAAAGAATCTGGCTTAAAGATAGTTGCTTGCAGCGAAAAAGGTAATAAAAAGATCAGTGATTTTGATTTTACACATCCTGTTGCAGTTGTAATGGGATCTGAGAATTTAGGTATAAGTAAAAATATTTTAAAAATATGCGATACTTCTTTAAGAATAGATTTGTTTGGAACAATTAACTCTTTAAATGTTTCTGTTGCTACAGCAATTATTTTATACGAAATTCAAAGCCAAAGAGATGAATAAAGCTTACTGGTACGAGAATTGGTTTGATTCCAAATATTATCATATTTTATATAAAAACAGAGACATCAGCGAAGCAAACCGCTTCATCAAGAATTTAATTAACAAACTAAATCTTGAAAAAAACGATAGAATTTTAGATGTTGCATGTGGCAAAGGTAGACACTCAATTTTTTTAAACTCTTTAGGGTTTCAAGTTACCGGAATAGACCTTTCTAATGAAAGTATTAATTTTTGTAAAAAATTCGAAAACGATTGCCTTAGTTTTCACAAGTTTGATATGAGAAATTGTTTTAAAGAGGACTATTTCAAACTATGTCTTAATATATTCACCTCAATCGGATACTTTGATGATGAAAAAGACAATTTTAGTGTAATTAAATCAATGGCTGATAGTGTAAAAAAAAATTGTCATGTTGTGATTGACTTTTTTAATGTTCAAAATGTAATTAAAAACTTAGTTAGCAACGAAAAAAAACAAATTGATGATATTATTTTTTTGATAAAAAGGTATGTTAAAGACAATAAAATCATTAAAGAAATAAAAATTATAGATAATGATTCAGAATTTAGTTATTACGAAAAAGTTAGCTTACTTGAGCTTGAATATTTCAAGAAAGTGTTTGACAAATTAGGAATAGAGCTTGTTGGCTTGTTTGGAAACTACAGCTTTGATGAATATCAAAAAAACTCCGAGAGATTAATTTTATTTGGTAAAAAATTATAATGAAAATTGAATAATATTCTTTCTAAAAAAGTAATAATTACTGGCCCTCCAGGAAGTGGAAAAACTTCAATTATATCACAGCTTAAAAAATTAAAATATAATTGCTTAGAAGAGGTGGCGAGAGATTTTGCCAAAGAAACAAATCAAAAAATTAATTCTATTGATAACGATAGCGAAGAGATTATATTAAATGAAAGAATTAATCAATATAATAGTTGTAAAAAAGGACTGTATTTTTTTGACAGGGGAGTTTTTGATTCTTTGGCATATTTAAAATTCAAAAATCTTGATATTGACAATGAGCTTTGGCATAGCTTTTTATTAAAATACAAATACAATAAAAATATTTTTTTTGCTCCAGCGTGGAAAGATATCTATATAAATGATAACAAAAGGAACGAAGATTATAAAACAGCAGAACTAATTGGTAAAATTTTATTAAACACATACAAGGAATGTAAATACAATGTCATAATGATTCCTAAAACTTCTGTAAAAAAGAGAGCTCAATTTGTTTTAGAAAACTTATGAAAAAATATTTAACTGAATTTCTCGGAACTTTTGTCCTTGTTTTCACCATACTTACCTTTAGTAATCCTGTGTTTATTGGTGTTACTCTTGCGATAATAATTTATATTGGTTATCATTTTTCAGGAGCACATTACAATCCTGCAGTTACATTTTGCATTTATCTAATGAAAAAAATAAGTCTTAAAGAATCTTTTTTTTACATATGTTCTCAATTATTTGGTTCCTTGTCAGCTTCATATTTTAAGTTCTTAGTTAGTGGCATCTTAATTAATAGCTTTGATAACATTGATTACAACTTTTTTGAAATTATAGCATGTGAAATATTATTCACTTTTTTTCTTGTTTCAACAATTTTATTATTTGCTGTGAGCAACAAAACAAGAGGAAATTACATCTATGGTTTCTTAATTGCCTTAACCGTATTTATATCAATTCTAGCTGTAGGTAATATTTCAGGAGCAGTATTAAATCCAGCTGTTGCGATTGGTCCTTTATTAATTAGTAATTTTATTGAGGGTCAAGATATTATTAGTAATCTTTTTTATTATTTATTAGGCCCTTTTTTAGGAAGCTACATTGCAACAAAAGTTTACAGTTTCTTTTGACTTAGAAATCATATTATTATTTTTGTAAAAAAAAATATGTCTGTACTAACAGGAAGAAAGGCCCCTTCATTTAATGCAAAAGCTGTAGTTAATGGTTGCGAAATCGTAGAAAATTTTTCAATTGAACAATTTTTAAACAAAAAATATGTCTTATTAATCTTCTACACAAAAAATTTCTCTTCAATATGTCCAAATGAACTTTATGCATTTGAGAAAAGACTTGATGAATTTAAAAATAGAAATGTTGAAGTTATAGCTTGCTCTACAGACTCTGAAGAGTCACACAAAGCATTTTTAAATACTTCAAAAGAAAATGGTGGAATCAAAGGTGTAACATTTCCATTAATTTCAGACATGACTAAGACAATCTCGTCTAGTTATGGAGTTCTGTATGGAGATTATTCATTGAACGAGGAAGATCAACTCACTTGTGATGGACCAATGATTCCTCTAAGAGGTACTTTTTTGATTGACAAGAGTGGTGCAGTGCAATATCAAACTGTCAACTTCTTTACACTTCAAAGAAATGTTTCAGAGGTAATTAGAATGATTGATTCACTAATTTATTTTGAAGAAAAAGGAGAAAGTTGTTTAGCTAACTAACTTTTTTTAGCATAACAACAGCATAGCAAGAAACACCTTCTTCCCTGCCAACGAAACCTAACTTTTCAGTAGTGGTTGCTTTGATTGATATTTGAGATAAATCTATTTGCATACATTTAGCGAGTTCAAGCTTCATCTCTTGTATGTAGTCTTTTAATTTTGGGGATTGAAGACAAACTGTTGAATCTATATTTGAGATTTCAAATTTATTTTCTAACATCATTGCAATAACCTTTTTCAATAGTATCTTACTATCAATGCCTTCATATTTTTTTTCATTATCAGGGAAATGGAAACCAATATCTCTCAAATTTAATGCTCCAAGTAATGCATCACATATTGCATGTATTAATACATCGGCGTCTGAGTGGCCAACCGACCCCTTTCTATGATTCAATTTTATACCACCAAGTATGAAAGGCTTACCTATTTCAAGAGAATGAACATCATATCCTATTCCTACTTTATACATTATATTCCCTCTTGTTGTAATGCCCCAATATCAAAAATCATTGTGAATCTCATAGTATTTGCTAATGGATTTGTACCATTTATTGTTCTACTTGCATTTATTAAATATGAGAAATCCAAAGCAAAAACGTTATATTTAACACCTGCACCAAAAGTGAAAAATTTTCTACCTCCTTTTGTATCATGTTCGTAAAAATATCCTCCTCTTAGTGCGAACTGTTGAGCATACCAGTATTCTGTTCCAAAAGACAAATTAATTTCACGAAGCTCTTCTGAAAATCCATCTGGCGCATCAGAGAATGATTGAAAAATACCGCTTACAACTGACACATTTGGGTCTTTTCCTGCAATAATTTCGTTTTCAGAGTTGTATAGAGGTGGAGTTGGTACAAGAAGCTTATTAATGTCAAATGAATAAGACATACTGTTATAATCATCAAAATTGATGTTTATTGAGGAACCAAGTTTTAAGTTAATAGGTATAAAATCTCTCTCACCGACATTTGTGTATGAAATTTTGTTTCCTATGTTAGATATATTAAATCCAAATGATAAGTCGGAATCCTTTTTTAAGAATCTAATTTTGTTAGTGTAATACCCTGCAACATCAGCTGCAAAAGATTTTCCAGCATTGGTTTGAATATCTCCAGCCATTTGTCCTCCTGTGAGATTTGAATATATATATCTTGTTGCTAGAGATAATGAAAATAAGTCTGAAAGCTTTCTAGAGTATGAACCTCCTAATGCTAATTCATTAGGGTTAAATTGACCTAAGGTGTTTCCTAAAATATCAGTGAATGTAATATCTCCCAGTGAAAAGTACCTCAACTCAAAAGCAACCGCATCATTCTGATTTAATTTTTTATAGCCACTAATATAAGAGAGATTGATGTCAGGTACTAGTGCTCTAAGCCAAGGAACATATGAAATTGAAAAACCTAAATCATCTTCTATGAAGCTATATTTAGCTGGATTTGTGCTTATTGAGCTAGCATCTGGAGAAGTAGCAGCCCCAACATCTCCCATTGAACCAGATCTTGAATCTGGAGTTATCATTAGAAAAGGTACTGCTGTTGTTATTGTATTGAGACCTCCTGTCAGATCATCAATTTCTAATTGATTTTGAGTGTATGCTAGCTGGTTAGCTAAAATTATCAAAACAAAAATGTTAATTAATCTCATGCTTCAAATATATTGCAATTAACGTTATTATTCATTAATTATTATAATTCTATTTGATTTAGTCTTGGTCAAGCCTATTTCATTCTCAACAAATAACTTAGCAATATATATACCCCCATCAATTATATTGGTTTCTTCTCGTAAATTCCACAATATAGGACCTATTCTACTACTCTGACCATCAAATGTTCTCTTAATTTTTTTGATTTCATTTCCAAGCATATCATAGATAATTATGTTAATTTTTAGAAAAGTTGATGATTGATTATGCTCAAAATAGAAGTTACAGTTACTTACGACTGGATTTGGTAAACATTGAAAATTTTTAATTGAGAGAAAATTTCCGTCTATAATGTAGAAAGTTATACTTTTTTCGCTAGAGTTGTTAAAAGAATCCCATGCCTTTACATTCACTATGTATTCACCATCTTCAAGTGAGAAAAATTGATATTCTATTGATCCGGATTTGTAATTATCTAATGATGATGTATAAAAATCATTCAATATTACTGGTGGGCCACCATTTAAAGTGGCAGTAATTTGATGTCCAATTCCATTAAGCGTTGTATTAATACCGCTTTCATCAAATAAATCAACGATTAGAACAGGATTTTCACTGCTGAGTCCTCCATCAACAAAATTTCTATTGTCTATATATAAATCAATTTTAGGACCTTGGTTATCAGCAGCAAAGTTATTTTCAATACCTCCTATTACAAGGCTTTTATCATATCCCTTAGCATCAGTAAGTGTATTAGTTGTATCAAATGCATACATACTTATCTTAGCATTTCCAAACAAGTATGAGATATCACCTGGAACAGTGAATTTAAAATTAAAATCTCCATTAACAACCGTGCAGTTTCCATTAAATATCAAAGAGCTTTGATCTTTATAAGACATCGGTGTACAATTCTGTTGCCCTAGCGTAGACAAATTTCTTTCATATTCATAAACTTTGGCGTTTAAAAACCCATTAAAATTCTCAATTTTTGAACCTGAATTATTTTTTACTATTCCTGTTAATGATACCTCTGAATACGCTTTCATAGTATCGACAGAACTTTCAGTTATTTCAATTAAGTTTTCAGCAAAATTAATTGTCAATGCAGGATCTCCCAAAAGAGTAAAATTTCTGTTATTCAAGCTAGAACCACTATTAACTTTGGTCTCAAGAAAAATATCTCCAAGTTTAATTTTTTGATTGTTAAGATTAGTATTATGAACAATAGAATTAATGAACTTTTTATTTAGGTTATAGTTTGGATTAGAATAAACTAGTCTTGTTGTACTGAGCAATGCAATTGCACCACCCTCTGGATTTAATAAGAGTTGTTCGCCAGCAGAACTAACAGTTGGTGAGTCGAATCTACTGAATTTACAAGTTGCAGTCATAAAAATCGGCATTTTATCAATATTAGACCATTGATTTATTTGAGAAAGCTCAAGTATTCTTTCTTGTGTCCAACCTAGTTCACCACCGTGTCCTGTATAATTAACAAATAGAGAACCCTTACTTATAGCTTCATTTATTGCATTTTGGGCATCAGGACTTCTTGGACCGCCAGGAGTTGAAATTTGATTGTAATTATCTAGAAAAATTTTATTTATGTTAAAATTTTGAACATTATCGTTAATTATGTTAGCCAAACTATCTGCTTGCCACATGTGTGTATTAGATCCTAAAAATTCATTATCACAATCATCAGCAACAAAAGTGAAATTATTTCTCCATGAACCTAGTGAATAATTTGAATAATACCTGTATAATTTTTCAACGAAGTCATTTGCTTGTTGTTGATTTGAAATTGGTATTCTGCCAATTGGTAAATCAATTATATCGTTTAAAAAATCTCCATCATCTTCGTCTAGCATTACAAAGTAATCATCGGAAACATAAGAATTGACTGGATGAAATGAGTTTTTAGCTTGATATGTTGGTATAAAATCAGTGTTGTTTTGAACTCTATTTTTCATATCATATGAACCATCTCCTAGCAGAAGAATGTATGAGAGTTCTGAATTTTCTTTGAGATATTGAAATCTTATAAAATCTCTTATGGCAGTAATATCTTTTACACCTGAAGAAAATTCGTTGTAGATATGGTCTACAACAATAACTTCACAAAGTAAATTATCCTCAGAGGAATGAAGATCTGAGATTTGATATGCATGAGATTCAAAATCTTTAGAAGTTATAATTATGTATTCAGTCTCATGAGATATTTCTTTTAAATTTTGATTCTCTATTTTACCATAAAAGCTAGGATCGAGATAGTTAGAATTGGTGAAAATAATGAATTCATTACACAAATCATCTTTAGAAAAAATCTGAGCTTGATTATTTGAAAACGTTATTTCTTTTTGAACAACATCATTTTTATTTGTTATATCCCAAATTGATTGATTTGTGCTAACGTTGTTGATGAGGTATTTTCTATCTTCAGAGGTAAAAGATTCACAATTTGTAAATAACATTTGAGTACCGACAAAATTTAGCTCTCTTTCTGCATTAAGCTCAATATAATCAAGCCAGCCTGTTGAGTTGGAAATTTGAGGTACATAAGTTAACTCAATTTGCAAATTGTCAGAGTTAGACAAAAAATAGTTGCTAAAAACTTCATCTTTTGCATAGTCTGAGGCATAATTTCCTGAAATTGGAGATATGTTTATATTACCAATTATATTTCCTTGAGCTCGAATATCAAATCTGGAGCTTGAAGTAGACCTTGATACAGCTGAAATTTTTAAATAAATTGAATCATTACTTAGATTTGGAAAATTAAAATTATATGACTTTTGAGCTTGAAAATCGAACCTTTGACCAAACCATTGACTGCCTGACTCAATAAGATTTTCTGTTTCATTTTCCACAACAGCCATATCATTGAAGGTATTAACGATTATTGGAGATATTGTAGAAACATTTTCAAGCATTATTCTTTTAGATTGACCAATTCCTTCAACATTTATGAAATAACAATTTTTATCATCATATAAATGTTGCTGGTATTCAAAATTTTTAGAACTTGAATTAAAAATCCATTCGTTGGGTGATTTTCCATAGAATAAAATAATATCCTCACTCTCTAAAATATTGTTTTGATTCAAGTCAATTAATTTTATACTATTCTCAGTAATTTCTAGAGGTCTATAATCAGAATTTTTATTTGGGAGCATGCCAAATGAGTTGCCGAAAATTGAAACTTGGTCACAATAAATCGGGTTATCTATCCCCATGTTATTGAGATCATCTTTGGTTAATTTATAAACTCCATCATTTTCAACACAAATCTTGAACCAATTTCCGATAGAGAAAATCGAACTATTTTGAGGTTTTTCTTGTGAAAAACAAGTAAAACTAATAATTGTAAATATAGCTATTAATCTCATTTCGCAAAGTTAATCAACCTTTTCAAAACGAAACTAATTCTTGTTTATTTCAGCTAAAAAAAGTTGAAAACAAATAAATTGTTTATTTTTGTGTAAAACACAACTAATCTATAAGAAATTGAAGAAGATAAATCTAGTAATGATTTTTGCAGTTGTTTGTTTCTTCTCATCTCAGAAAGAATCAAAAGCTCAAGACCCTGCCTTTAGTCAGTTTTATGCTAATCCATTATATCTCAACCCTGCTTTTTCAGGTTCAGCCCCTAAGGGTGCTCCAAGAGGTAACCTCAATTATAGAGATCAATGGCCAGGTATTGGTCGAACTTATGTCACAACAGCAGTTTCATACGACCAATATGTAGACAAAATTGGTGGGGGATTAGGAGTTATGTTTGTTAATGATAGGAGTGGCGATGGAAATTTGCAAGTCAATACAGCATCACTAATTTACGCCTATCACCTCGAGGTAAGTAGAAAATTTAGGATAAATGCTGGTTTCGAGGCAACTTACAGAAGAATGGATCTTAACTGGGACAACCTAACATTTGGAGACATGATCGATCCAAAATATGGTTTTATTTACAATACTCAAGAAAACATAGCCAACAACCCAAGCTATAAGCAATTTCCTGACTTTTCTACTGGTTTCGTAGGATATACTGAAAATTTCTATTTTGGATTCGCTGCACATCACTTAACCCAACCTAATCAAGGTTTTATAAGTGAAAGTTCATTACCAACAAAAATAACCACACATTTTGGTGGAAATTTTCCTATTAATAGATTCAGTAACAATGTAACTATGATTTCTCCTAACTTTTTATATCAGAAGCAGCAAGATTTTCAACAATTTAATTACGGAGTATATGTTTACAGAGGACCATTTGTTGGAGGATTATGGGCTAGACACAGCATTGAAAACTTTGATTCATTCATCCTGCTTATCGGCTTATTACAAGATAACTTCAAATTTGGCTATAGTTATGATATAACAGTGAGTAATCTCAAGAACAGTAACACTCTTGGAGCGCACGAACTATCATTTACAATTTATTTGCCTAACAAAACTAGAAGCAAATCATTTAACACAATTAGTTGCCCTCAATTTTAGATTAAAACAATAATTATGAAAATATCATTTAAAATTTTAACAATAATAACAATTAGCTTAGCTCTAAGCTCATGTTCTAAGAAAAGTACATCTCCAACTACTGGATGGAACTACAATGAAACCAAATCAGGTGGTTTTGAGGTAAACACAAAATTTACAGAACAAATGACAGGACCTGGACTTATGTTCATTGAAGGAGGAACTTTTTCAATGGGTAGAGTTGAGCAAGATGTAATGTACGAATGGAATAATGTGCCAAGAAGAGTAACTGTTTCATCATTTTACCTAGATGAAACCGAAGTCAGCAATACGGATTACTTAGAATATTTATACTGGTTAAAAAGAGTATATGGACAGTCTTATCCTGAAGTTTATACAAAAGCTCTTCCTGACACTCTAGTTTGGAGGGATAAATTAGGATATAATGAGCCATACGTTACTCAATACCTAAGACATCCTGCATACAGAAATTATCCTGTTGTTGGCGTTAGTTGGTCACAAGCAAATGATTATTGTAATTGGAGAACCGATCGCGTTAATGAAAGAATTCTCATTAATGAAGGAATTCTTAAAGAAGATATTGAGCAGGTTGATGACAATACATTCAACACTGAAGCATATCTAGCAGGTCAATACGAAGGAATTGTGAAAAAGAATCCGAGAAACTATGATCCATCAACTGGTGAAAAATCTAGAAGAATAAAAATGAGAGATGGTCTTTTATTGCCAAAGTATAGACTCCCAACCGAGGCTGAGTGGGAATTTGCTGCACTTGGATATGTTGGCAACACAAATGATGAAAATATTTCTGAAAGAAAAATATACCCTTGGAACGGAGCATCTTTAAGAAATAGCTCAAACAAAAATCAAGGAGAAATAATGGCAAACTTCAAAAGAGGAAGAGGTGATAATATGGGTGTTTCTGGAAATCTTAATGACAATGCTGATATCACGGGACCAGTGAGATCTTATTGGCCCAATGATTATGGTTTATATAATATGGCCGGTAACGTTTCTGAATGGGTACTTGATGTTTATCGCCCCGTAATCGAGCAAACTTTTACTACAGATCACAGGCCTTTTAGAGGAAATGTATATATGACACAGAAAAAAGATGAAGATGGATTCATTGCGGAAAAAGATAGTCTTGGTAGAATAACAATGGTTCCTGTTGATGACGCCGACAATGTCTACAGAAGAAACTATAAAAAATCTGACAATATAAATTATTTGGATGGAGACATAGAGTCGCAAATGGGAATTGATTGGAACACTTTTCTAGATGAGACGTCAGATAAAGATACTTCAAAAGTAAAAATTGACAAGTGGAACCAACGTGCTGACAAATATGAAGACAATACAAGAACCGGAAATAGTACTGAAATGTATGACTACGGAAATTCTTCAATGATCACAGACAGAACAAGAGTTTACAAAGGTGGATCTTGGAAAGATAGAGCTTACTGGCTTAATCCAGGAACTAGGAGATTCCTAGATCAAGACCAAGCCTCTGATCATATTGGATTTAGATGTGCAATGGACAGAGTTGGAGCTCCAAAAAGCAATCTTGGTGAAAATCAAAGAAGAGGTGTCAATTATGAAAAAAGAAGACAATAATTCATTGACTTAAAAAATAAAAACCCCAAAATTGGGGTTTTTTTTTATGCAATTAAAAGATATATATAAATTATTTCTTGAATCTGAAGGAGTATGTACTGATAGCAGACTAATAAAGAAAAATACTATCTTTTTTAGTCTCAAAGGAAGAAACTTTAATGGAAATCTTTTTGCAGATCAAGCCCTTTCACAAGGATGTTCATTTTGCGTAATAGACGATAAAAAATATAAAAAAAGTGAAAAGCATATTCTTGTTGATGATGTTTTAATTTGTCTTCAAGAGCTTGCAAGTCTTCACAGAACTAAGTTAGCTTGCAGCGTAATAGCAATAACTGGTTCAAATGGAAAAACAACATCAAAAGAACTCATTAGCAACGTTTTAAGTAAAAAGTATAATGTTTTATCAACAAAAGGGAACCTGAACAATCACATTGGAGTTCCTCTTACATTATTAAAACTTAATAAAAATCACCAGTTCGCCGTAATAGAAATGGGCGCAAATCATCTAAAAGAGATTGAACTATTATGTGAAATTGCAAAACCTAATTTTGGATTAATCACAAATATAGGAAAGGCACATGTTGAGGGATTTGGTTCTATTGATAATATTTTAAAAGGAAAAACTGAACTTTACAGATATCTCAAGAAAAATAATGGTACTGTGTTTGTAAACAGTGACGATAAAAAATTGTCAAAGAATGCTAATGGATTAAATTCAATTAGCTATGGAAATGGATCAATGTATTCATCCCAAATAATAATTGATGATATATATGTAAATATTTTTTGTCTTGGCATTACCTTTAAATCAAATTTAATTGGAAAGTACCAAATGTTTAATCTAGCTTCGGCAGTTTGCATTGGAGATTACTTCAAAATTGATAAGTTTTTAATTCAAGAAGCTATTCAGAACTATATACCAAAAAATAATCGATCACAAATAATAGAAACAAAGAGAAATAAAGTTTTAATGGACGCTTACAACGCAAATCCAACCAGCATGAGAGAAACTATAAATTATTTTGATTATATAAATTATGAAAAGAAATTTTTAATATTAGGAGATATGTTAGAGTTGGGAGACACATCAGAAAATGAACATAAAGAAATAATTAATTTGATTACAAATAAAGAATATGAATTTATATTAGTTGGTGATATGTTTAGTTCCATAAACAAAGAAAATTCATTCAAAAATGTAGATTCAGTTCCAAAGAAAAATTTATTAGAATTAGAAAAGTATTTTATACTTGTTAAAGGTTCTAGATCGATTACTTTGGAAAAAATTCTAAATTACTTGTAACTAACTTAAAATTGATCTGGATATTACTATTTTCTGAATTTCAGATGTTCCTTCATAAATTTGAGTGATTTTTGCATCTCTCATTAGTCTTTCAACATGATACTCTTTTACGAATCCGTAACCACCATGTATTTGTACAGCCTCAACAGAAGCTTTCATTGCTAAATCAGAGGAATATAGTTTTGCAACAGCACTAGCCTCATCATAATTCATCCCATTATCTTTAAGCCATGCAGCTTTTATGCATAAAAGTCTGGCAGCTTCTACTTCTGTGGCCATTTCAGCTAACTTGAAAGCAATTGCTTGATGTTTATTAATTTCCTTACCAAAAGCTTTTCTTTCCTTAGAATACTTTAGTGAAAACTCTAAAGAGCCAGATGCAATTCCTAAAGCTTGAGCTGCAATACCAATTCTACCCCCAGAAAGAGTCTTCATCGCGAATTTAAATCCAAAACCATCCTCACCTATTCTATTTTCTTTCGGAACCTTAACGTCAGTAAACATGATTGAGTGTGTGTCTGAACCTCTAATTCCAAGCTTATTTTCTTTTGGACCAACAACAAAACCTTCAAAATCTTTTTCTACTATAAAAGCATTAATTCCTTTATGTCCTTTTTCAGGATGTGTTTGAGCAATCACTAAATATATGGATGCAGAATTTCCATTTGTTATCCAGTTTTTTGTGCCATTGAGTAAATAATGATCATCTTTTTCAATCGCTGTTGTTCTTTGTGAAGTCGCATCACTTCCTGCTTCAGGCTCAGATAGACAAAAAGCACCTATTTTTTCACCAGTAGCTAACAATCTCAAATATTTTTCTTTTTGAAAATCATTTCCGTATGTCTCTATACCCCAACATACTAATGAATTATTAACTGATACAATAACAGATGTTGAAGCATCTACTTTTGAAAATTCTTCCATTGCTAATACGTATGAAACAGTATCCATTCCACCACCACCATATTTGGGATCTACCATCATTCCCATGAAGCCTAATTCACCTAATTTTTTTATTTGATCTTTCGGAAATTGCTGATTTTCATCTCTCTCAATTACGCCTGGAAGTAAATGAGTATTGGTGAACTCTTTTGCTGTTTCACGTATTAAAATCTGTTCTTCTGTTAATTCAAAATTCATTTTTGTATTTTGAACAAAATTACACTTTTTAATAAACTTTTTTAGCAGTAATTTAATGAAAAAATATAATGTAATAGGAGTTATGTCTGGTACTTCAGTTGATGGACTTGATGTTTCATTTTGCAGATTTACTAAAAACAAAAAATGGGAGTATGAAATCTTAAACTCTAAAACTTACCCCTATTGTAACTTTTGGAAAAAAACCTTAATTAATCTTCATTTGCAGAACAAAAAAAAAATAAAAGAAATTGATATTGAATTTGCAAAATATATAAGTGATAAAATAAATCATTTTGTTAAGAAAAATAAAATTATAGCTGAGCTTATTTCAAGCCATGGACATACAGTTTTTCATGATCCTTCAAAAAAAATTACGTTACAAATTGGCTCAGGAAAGATTATTAATGAGCGATGTGGGTTAACAACTGTAAACAACTTTAGAAAAAAAGATATCGATCTTGGCGGTCAAGGAGCTCCTCTTGTCCCGATAGGGGATAAATTATTATTTCAGCAATACAAGTATTGTTTGAACATTGGAGGATTTGCTAATTTATCTATCAAATCAAATAATTCAATTAAGGCATTTGATATTTGTCCCGCAAACATTGCACTTAATTTCTATAGCAGAAAATTGGGTAGAGAATTTGATAATAGCGGTGAAATTTCCAGAAATGGAAATTTGATTAAGTGCTTATATGATGAATTAAATAAGATTCAATTTTATACTTCAAATAGTCCTAGATCCTTATCAAGAGAGTGGTTAGAGCAGAATTTCTTGACAAAAGTTAGTAATTCGTTTAAAGTGAAAGATATTTTAAGAACAATTGTTGAACATGTAGCCTTTCAAATAGGTAGTAATCTAAAATCTCAAAAAACACTTGCTACAGGAGGCGGAGTTAAAAACAAATTTCTTATGGACAGAATTTGTGATTTTTCTTCTTCAGAAATAATCATTCCGTCTAACGAACTAATCGACTTTAAAGAAGCCATGATATTTGGGTTTTTAGGAGTGCTAAAACTAAATAACGAAATTAATTGTCTAAAAAGTGTCACCGGTGCTGTAAAAGACTCCGTAGTTGGAGATGTTTATAAACTATGTTGAAATGTTTTGAATGTCATTTAGAATTGAGTACACATAAAAAATTAGTTATTATTAAATTTGCATCGAAATAAATTTATGGAGCTTCTAAGAAAGTTTGAAAATAAAAAGCCTGAAATTGTTTTTGAATGGCAAGATGAATATACAAATGCCAAAGGTTGGCTGGTTATAAATTCATTAAGAGGTGGTGCTGCTGCAGGAGGAACAAGAATGAGATTAGGTGTTACTAAAGAAGAAGTTCTCGCTCTAGCAAAAACAATGGAGGTTAAATTTTCTGTTGCTGGGCCTAATATTGGCGGAGGAAAGTCGGGAATCAATTTTGATCCTAGAGACGAGAGAAAAACTGATGTCTTAAAAAGATGGTTCAAAGCTGTGAGACCATTATTAAAATCTTATTATGGTACTGGTGGCGATATGAACGTTGATGAAGTTGAGGAGGTAATTCCATATTGTAAAGAAATTAATATTGAATTTCCTCTAGAAGGTATAATAAGCGGACACTTTAGTAATAAAAATACTAACAAAAAACTATTACTAAATCAATTAAGTAAAGGTGTTCCCTTAGTTGTAAATTCTATTGATTTATCACCTAACATAAACTCAAAATACTCAATTGGAGATTTGATTACTGGCTATGGAGTAGCTGAATCTGTGATACATTATTATAATATATACGGTGGTAAATTACATGATAAAAGAATTATTGTGCAAGGATGGGGTAATGTTGCTGGTGCAACTGCATTTTACTTAAGTAAAATGGGTGGGAAAATTGTTGGAATTATTGATAAAAATGGTGGGATAATAGATGAGAACGGTCTCTCTCACAACAAAGTAATTGAATTACTTAGTTCAAGAACATCAAATTTTTTAATCGATAAAGATATTATTCCGTTCGATTTAGTTAATCAGAAAATCTGGTCAATTGGAGCTGAAATTTTTGTTCCTTGTGCAGCATCAAGATTAGTTAAATTAGATCATCTTAACCAAATGATAGAAAACGATTTAGAGGTAATTTCATCTGGCGCTAATGTTCCTTTTGATGATAACGAAATTTTTTATGGTCCAATTTGTCAAAAAGCTGATAAGATGGTAAGTGTTATTCCAGATTTTATATCAAATTGCGGAATGGCTAGAGCTTTTTCATACTTTATGCAAGAAGATATTGATATGCAACCTCAATCTGTTTTCAAGTCAGTTTCAGAGACAATCAAAAATGCTTTACTTGAAACCTATGAAGAAAACAACGAAAAAAATAATATTTACAAGACTGCTCTTGAAATTGCATTAAAAAAACTATTAAAATGAATATAGATTATCTTAAAAACACAACTTTTTTTGAAAATAGCCTATTAGATTTTACATATTTCTTGTTAATCTTAATTATTGGATTATTATTAAAAAGACTATTTATCAACTACATCAGCAAATCAATTTTTAATTACTTAACTAAAGACAGTGATGACGAGAATTTTAGCGATTTTAAAAATGATACCATTAAACCGTTAAACTTATTTTTTAACTTATCAGTTCTCTTCCTTGCTTTTTCGCAAATTAATTTTCCTTCAAGCTGGCAGTTAGCTGACAAAACTCAGTTTGGATTAAAATTGTTTATTGACAAAGGGTTTTCACTAATATATATTTTCTCAATATTAAAAGTAATACTTAAAATTATAAGTTATGTTGGTAGTCTACTACTTAAAAAAGCAAGCAAGACTGAAAATAAAATGGATGACCAGTTAATTCCATTTGCTGTTGAAATTATAAAGATCTTAGCTATCATTTTTGGGCTTTTCATAGTTCTTTCTAATGTATTTAATGTAAATATAACTGCTTTAGCAACAGGCTTAGGAATTGGTGGAATTGCGATTGCTATGGCATCTAAAGAAAGTCTTGAAAATTTACTTGGTTCATTTACAATTTTCTTTGATCAACCCTTCACTGTGGGAGATATTGTTACTGTAGGTAATATAACTGGCTTAGTTGAAAAAGTTGGATTTAGAAGTACAAGGATTCGAACTTTTGACAAGAGCTTAGTTAGTGTCCCCAACAAAAAAATGGTTGATGCCGAGCTAGACAATCTCGGGAAAAGAGATGTAAGAAGAGTAAAGTTTTACCTTGGTCTCACTTATGATACAAAAATTGATCAAATAAAAAAAATTGTTTCAGAAATTGAAAATTTAATAAAAAATCATAAACTAACAACTGAAAACTGCATGGTGAAGTTTCAAGAATTTGGAGCTAGTTCATTAGATATACTAATTGTATATTTTGTAAATAGCCCTGACTGGGAAGACTTAACCAATGTCAAGCAAGAAATTAATTTTGAAATCATGAACATAGTGAAAAGTAACAACTCTGATTTTGCTTTTCCTTCAACAACTGTATACTTAGAAAAATAAAAAAATGGAGATATTATTGATAATTATTTTTGTCATAGGCTATTTAGCTATTGCACTTGAACACCCAATTAAAATTGATAAAGCAGCCTCAGCTTTAGTGATGGGAGGTATAATTTGGGGAGCTTTAGCTTTAGGGATAGATGATCTAGTAACTAAAGAATTTCTTTCTGAGTTTTACGAAAAATTCAAAACTAAATTTAATTCTCTCAAAGAAATAGGAGTTTACTCTAGCGATGAATATGCTAAACCACTTAAGTTTTTAAAATATGAGCTGTCTCATCATTTAGTAGACATAGGTGAAATCTTGTTTTTTCTTTTAGCTGCAATGACAATAGTTGAGTTGGTTGATAGCCACCAAGGTTTTTCAATTATTACAGATAAAATAACCACTAAAAGAAAAGTCCCATTGATGTGGATTTTATGTGTAATTTCTTTTTTCTTCTCTGCAGTTCTAGACAACTTAACAACTTCAATTGTTATGGCAGCTTTAATATCCAAAATGATAAAAGACAAAAAAGACTTATGGATGTTTGCAGGTATGATTATTATCTCAGCGAATGCTGGTGGAGCCTGGTCTCCAATGGGTGATGTTACAACAATAATGCTTTGGGTAGGTGGACAAGTTACTGCTTGGAACATTATTTATTCAATCTTTATCCCTTCATTAGTTTGTATGATTGTTCCTCTTTTATACATTTCTTTCAAATTGAAAGGCAGTATCCAAAGTCCTGACTTGACAAGCCTTAATTCTGAAATAAGTTCTGTAAATACTTATGAAAGAAACTTAATCTTTTATATGGGTGTTTTAGGACTATTGTTTGTTCCTATTTTCAAAATAACCACTGGACTACCACCTTATGTAGGAATGTTACTTTCACTTGGCGTATTGTGGGTTACCACAGAAATCCTACACAGAGACAAAAATTATGAACAAAGACGTCATTTATCAGTTATCGGTGTATTAAAAAAAGTAGATACCCCAACTATATTTTTCTTCTTAGGAATTTTATTAGCGGTTGCTGGACTTCAATCAGCTGGTCAATTAGATATAGTAGCTAAATATTTAGAGAACACTTTCTCGGGTGAAAATAAAATATATATAATCAACGTACTGATAGGTTTGATGTCAGCTTTGGTTGACAATGTACCATTAGTTGCTGGAGCTATGGGTATGTATGAAATAGGACCTATTCAAGATGGTATTTTAGCATATCCTCAAGACCATAAGTTTTGGCAATTTCTAGCTTATTGTGCTGGCACAGGAGGATCAGTTCTCATCATTGGTTCAGCTGCTGGAGTAGCTGTAATGGGAATACTTAAAATAGATTTTATGTGGTATTTAAAACGCATTTCTTTTTTAGCACTAATAGGATATGTTGCAGGAGCAATAACATACATAATAATGCAATAAATTTTTAAAATATATCGTTAGGAAAATATGGAAAATAAAATTCAAGCAGATAGTTTAAGTCAAATTGGTACAGAAACTTTGTCAATTATTGACCTTATCACAAGTGGAGGAACTGGGGGGAATATTATAATGGTGACTCTAGGTATACTCTCATTTTATGCAATTTTCATACTTTTTGAAAGATACTCTGCAATAAAAAATGCTAGCAAAGAAGATGAGAATTTTTTTAACACAATAAAAAACTTTGTTGAAAATAAAGATTATTCTGCGGCCAAAACACTATGTCAAAATACCAATAATCCAATTTCCAGAATGATTGAAAAAGGAATTGACAGAATTGATAAGCCTATGACTGATATTTCTGCAGCAATTGAGAATCAAGGTAAACTTGAGATCTACAAAATGGAAAATAATCTTTCAAATCTTGCAACTATTTCTGGAGCTGCTCCAATGATAGGTTTTTTAGGTACTGTAATAGGAATGATACTTGCATTTCATCAAATGGCAAGCTCTGGAGGTAATATCGACGTTGAGATGTTATCTCAGGGAATATACACTGCAATGGTTACAACTGTTGCTGGTCTGATAGTTGGAATAATAGCTTACATTTCATATAATTTTCTTGTAAGCAAAGTCGAAAAAGTTGTATTTCAATTAGAAGCAAGAACAACAGAATTTTTAGATCATCTACATCATAATGAGTAGAAAATGGCATTAAGGAGTAGAAATAAAGTAACACCAAACTTTAACATGTCTTCAATGACAGACATTGTTTTTTTGCTTTTAATCTTTTTTATGCTGACCTCAACTTTGGTCAGCCCCAATGCTCTAAAACTTCTTCTTCCAAACAGCAAATCAAAGACACTAGAGAAACAAACTATTTCAATTTCAATCGACAAAAACATCAATTTTTATATTGATGAGAATCAAGTTGATATTAATGAACTTGAAACAAGATTAATTAATATATTAAGTTCTGAACTAGAACCAGCAATAATTTTGCATTCAGACAAATCTGTAGAAATTGAACATGTTGTTAAAGTCATGGATATAGCATATCGTAACAACTATAAAATAGTTCTTGCAACAGATCCAAGTTAATGAATAAATCCAATTCTAAACATAAGCTAAAAGGAATAATATTCAGCTTAATTTTTCATCTAATAGCCATAGCCTCATTTTTCTATTTTGGTTTATCTTATCAAACACCTCCTCCGGAAGAAAAGGGTATTGCAATAAACTTTGGGTTCAATAATAATCCTAACAATATCAATATTGAAGAAGTTGAGACTCCACCAGAAACAAAAAAGATCAATAATTC